>NZ_BAAGXY010000106.1:0-6612 GCF_054779595.1 Angustibacter peucedani | reverse complement strand
CGGCGAGCACGACCCGGCGCGGCCGGACGGCGAGCGCCAGCTCGCGCACCGGCTCACGACCGCGGGCGCGGCGCGAGCGGGCGGACGACGGCACCGGCACCAGCGCCAGGCCGACGGGTTCGCGCGCCAGCAGCCTGCCCAGCGCAGCGGCGAGCACGGGCGACAGGTCGGTGCGCTGGTGGTCCTTCCACGCGTTGAGCGCCTCGCGCAGGGCTCCGTCGTAGACCGCGGCCGACCGCACCGCCAGCCCGCCGACGGCGCGCCCGAGCGGTGGCCCGGCCAGGGCCTGCGCGCAGGGGGCGCACCAGCGGTGGCCGGCCGTCCCGCACCCGGCGCAGGTGCGCGCGAGCACCAGGTCGCCGAGCTCGCCGACCGCGGTCGCGAGCGCCGACCACCCCGCGAGCGCGCGGGACGTCGGCCGGCTCATCGGCCGCGGGTCACTGCGGGATCGTGACCGAGCCGCCCGGGCCGAGCGGCCGCCAGCCGTTGCCGCTGCGCACGAGCACCTGCCCGGACGTCGTGGCCAGGTAGACCGCGCGCAGGCCGTCGCCGGCCCAGATGGACGATGCGTCGCCCACCGTGGGCAGCGCCGTCACGAGACCGCCGACCTCGACCTGGTACGGCTGCAGCGAGCCGGGACGCCCGGCCAGCACCGCCAGGTTGGTGCGGTCGGCCCAGGACACGTCGTGGACGCCGGCCAGGCTCTGCCCCACGCCGCGCGGGGCGGCGAGCGCCGAGGGGCGCCCGCCGTCGCCGCGGATGATGCCGGCGACGTCGAGCCGCCGGCCGCCGTCGTCGCCGACGGACACGACGGCGACGCGGGCGCCGTCGCGGGAGACGTCGACCGCCAGCACCCGTCGTCCGGCCAACCAGGGGACGTGCAGCGCGAGCGCGGCCTGCTTGGTGCCGGCCACGGCCGCGGCGGACGACGTCGCGGGGGCCACGAGCAGCCCGTCCACGACCGCGCGGTCGGAGGTCCAGGCCCAGCCGGCGCGGTCGACGACCGGCGGCGCGAGGTCGAGCCCGCGGGCCAGCTGCTGGCGCGGCGCGGCCTCGGCGACCTGCACCAGGCGACGTCCGGACCGCTCGACCCCCACCAGCAGGTCGGACTGCGGCCCGGCCGACACCGAGCGCAGGTCGGTGACGTCGAGCGCGGCGGCGAACCGCCCGGTGCGCTGCGAGACGAGCTGGCCGGTGCTGGCGTCGACCTGCAGCAGGCGGTCGCCCGACAGCACGAGGACCGGACCGGCCACCTTGACGTCGTCGCTGTAGCCCAGGTCGTTGCTGCTGCCGGGGCCGTCGACGCCGGCCACGGCGTAGGGCGCGCCGGCCACCGTGACGCGGATCCCGCTGACCGACGAGAGCTGTCGCAGGGTCGACGAGAGCTGCGCCCACAGCTGCTGGCGCTGCTCGGGCGAGGCGCTGAGCGCCGTCGACGACAGGTCGACCTGCGCGACGCCGGACGACACCGGCACCGCGTCGACGCTGAGCGTCGTGCCGTCGGGCGCGCCGGTGGAGACCGCGCCGCGCAGCGCCACCGGCGGCCCGCGCAGCAGCTCGCGCACCAGGAAGGTCGCCAGGCCGGCGCGCGCCCCGGCGTACCAGCGGAGGTCGGGCACCAGCGAGCGGGTGCCGTCGGCCACGAAGGCGAGCCGCAGCGCGGTGTACGCGCGCTCGAACTCGTAGCGCGGCATCCAGAGCCCGAAGCCGCTCGCGATCTCGTCGATGCGCCACACCTCGCCGACCTGGGTCACCGAGAAGCTCGAGCTGGCCGTCGTGCCGGGCGCGGCGAGCACCAGCTGGCCGGCCTCGTCGATGGTGCCCCACACCGGAGCCCGGACGACGACCGCGCGGCGGGTGCCCGAGCCGCTGGCCGTGACGGTGAGCGAGGTGTCGTCGGGGTACACGAGCGTGCGCTGCGCCGGGCGCCAGCTCGACGCCGCGCCGCCGCTGAGGAAGGTGCGGGCCACCGCGTGGTCGTCCTCGAAGCCGGCGCCGGCGTGCAGGAACCCGCCGACGATCTCGGCGGGCTGCGCGCCGGGGCGCGGGCCCTCGGGCACGGCCTGCAGCGGCTCGCCGGACGCCTCGCCGACGTCGCGCCCCTCGCCGGCCGGCCCCGAGTCGGGCAACCCGCCGCCGCAGCCGGCCAGCAGGGCGCCGGCCAGCACCGTGCCGGCCAGCACCGTGCCGGCCAGCACCGTCCCGGCCGAGCGGGCCGCCGCGGCGAGCCGGCGCCCGCGCATCACCGACCGCCCGCCCAGGGCGGCGTGCCGAAGGTCATCGGGCGGCTCGGCAGGCGCTGGTAGGCCCGGCCCACCTCGACGGCGGGTTCGTCGTCCTCGGGGGCCAGCGGCAGCGGCGAGGCGGTCAGCTCGCCGCCCGAGGCGCGCGGCAGGGTCAACCGGAAGCACGACCCCTGACCCGGCTCGCCCCAGGCCTGCAGCCAGCCGCCGTGCAGCCGGGCGTCCTCGATCGAGATGGCCAGGCCGAGCCCGGTGCCGCCGACGGTGCGAGCCCGCGAGGGGTCGCCGCGCCAGAACCGGTTGAACACCAGCGCGGCCTCGCCCGGCCGCAGCCCGACGCCGTGGTCGCGGACCGCGATCGCGACCGCGTGCTCGTCGGCGCCGACCCGGATCTCGACCGGCTTGCCGTTGCCGTGCTCGAGCGCGTTGGCCACCAGGTTGCGCAGGATGCGCTCGATCCGGCGCGGGTCGACCTCGGCGACCACCGGCTCGGCGTCGGCCGCCACCGCGAGCGCGCTGCCCGTCGTCGTGGCCAGCGGGCCGGCGTGCTCGACCACCCGCCCGACGATGTCTCGGACGTCGACCGGCTCGAGGTCGAGCAGGTCGCCGCCGGCGTCGATCCGGCTGATCTCGAGCAGGTCCGCCAGCAGCGCCTCGAACCGGTCGAGCTGGGTCTGCAGCAGCTCGGCCGAGCGCGCGACCTCGGGCGCGAAGTCGGCCCGCGCCTCGTGCAGGACGTCGCCCGCCATGCGGATCGTCGTCAGCGGCGTGCGCAGCTCGTGCGAGACGTCGCTGACGAACCGCTGCTGCACGCGCGAGAGGTTCTCGAGCTGGCTGATGTGGGTCTGCAGGTTGTGGGCCATGGTGTTGAAGGACGCCGCGAGCCGGGCCAGGTCGTCCTCGCCGCGCGGCACCATGCGCTCCTGCAGCCGCCCGGACGACAGCCGCTGCGCGACCATGGCGGCCTGCCGCACCGGGCGGACCACGGTGCGGGTCACGACGTAGGCGATGCCGCCGACGAGCAGCACCAGCGCGGCCCCGCCGCCGACCAGGCTGCGGCGCACCAGGTCGATGGTCTCCTGCTCGCGGTCGAGGCTGAAGACGAAGTAGAGCTCGTACTCCCCCGCCAGCGGCACCTGCACCCGCGAGCCGATGGCGATGCCGGGCACGCTGCGGCCCGAGCCGGTGTAGCGCAGCCGGACGAACTGCTCCTCCTGCCGGCCGGTCGCGACGACCCGGCTGCGCAGGTCGTCGGGGATGATCGCGCGGTCGACGTCGCGCGAGCTGAGGTCGGGCAGCACCGCGGGCTTGTTGTTGTCGAGCCCGCGCAGCAGGATCACGTCGCGGCTGTCGTCGGGGTCGGGCGAGGCCAGCCGCGGCAGCATGTCGTTGACCAGCAGGTTCAGGCCCGAGCTGTCGTTGGCGGTGTCGAGCTGGGCCTGCGCGTCGCGCAGCCCGCGCGTGGCCTCCCCGCGCGCGGCGACCAGCCGCTCCTGCACCAGCCCGGACTGGATCCGCTGCAGCAGCAGCGTGCCGAGCGCCAGCACCACGACCAGGCCGAGCAGCATCGTCGCCGTGACGACGCGCAGCTGCAGCGAGCGGCGCCAGCGCGACCGGACGGCGAGCAGCGCGCGCCGCACGCCGGCCGGCATCCGCTCGGTGCCGACGCTCACGCCCGGGTCACCCGCCCGACCCGGCCTTGTAGCCGACGCCGCGCACGGTCACGACGATCTCGGGGTGCTCGGGGTCGCGCTCGATCTTGGACCGCAGCCGCTGCACGTGGACGTTGACCAGCCGGGTGTCACCCGCGTGCCGGTAGCCCCACACCTGCTCGAGCAGCACCTCGCGGGAGAACACCTGCCACGGCTTGCGCGCGAGCGCCACCAGCAGGTCGAACTCCAGCGGCGTGAGCGAGATGGGCTCGCCGGCCCGGTGCACGGTGTGGCCCGCAACGTCGATCGTCAGGTCGCCGATGTCGAGCCGCTCGGGCGCGGCGTCGCCGGAGCTGCGCAGCCGCGCGCGGACGCGGGCGATGAGCTCCTTGGGCTTGAACGGCTTGACCACGTAGTCGTCGGCGCCGGACTCGAGGCCGACGACGACGTCCACGGTGTCGCTCTTGGCGGTCAGCATGACGATCGGGACGCCGGACTCGGCCCGGATCCGCCGGCAGACCTCGATGCCGTCGACCCCGGGCAGCATGACGTCGAGCAGCACGAGGTCGGGCCGCACGTCGCGGAACGTCGACATGGCGCCCTCGCCGTCGCCGCAGTGCACCGGCTCGAAGCCCTCGCCGCGCAGGACGATGCCGAGCATCTCCGCCAGCGCGGTGTCGTCGTCGACGACCAGAACGCGACCCTTCATGGACCTCTGCCTCCGTCGGCCTGCGTGTGTCCTCCATGGTCGCACCCCCGGACGACGACCGTGGCGCATCGTCCACAGGGCGCGCCGCGGGCGTGGCACGATGGCCCCCACGTCAGCCGTGCGCCGCGGGTCGCCGCACCCGCCCGAGGGGGACCGACCGATGAGCGAACCACCGGGCTGGCAGGCGCCCGGGTCCTCGCCCGAGCCCGGTTGGGGCGCGCCGCGCTACACGCCACCCCCCGCCCCGCCGGTGCCGACCTACGGCCAGCCCTCCTACGGCCAGCCCTCCTACGGCCAGCCTGCCTACGGCCAGCCGCCGTACGGCGCACCTGGCGCGCCCGGCTGGGGCGGCCCGCCGCGACCCGGCGTCGTGCCGCTGCGCCCGCTCGGCCTCGGTGAGATCCTTGACGGCTCGGTGCGCACCATGCGGCACAACCCGCGGGTGATGTTCGGCCTGTCCGCGATCGTCATGGGCGTCTCGGTCGTGCTCTCGACCGGGCTGCTGCTGGTCGGCCTGCCGCAGGCGCTGAACAGCGTCGACGCGTCCGGCGAGGTGAGCAGCACCGAGGTCGCCGGCCTGGTCAGCGCCGGCGTGGTCGGCGTCGTGGTGCCGGCCGTCGTCCAGTTCCTCGCGCTCGCCGTCCTCAACGGCATCCTCATCCTCGCCGTCAGCGAGGCGGTCATCGGCCGCCGGCCGAGCATCGGCGAGGTGCTGCGCCGCGCGGGGTGGCGCGGCGTGGGCCGGCTGGTGCTCCTCACGCTGACCACCGGGCTGATCGGCCTGGTCGTGCTCGTGGTGCTGGCGGCGCCGGTCGTGGGCCTGTACTTCGTGGCACTGCCCGCCGGGATCGTGGCGACGCTGGTAGCCCTGGCGGCGGCCGTCGCGGTCGGGTTGCTGCTCATGGTGCGGTTCGCGTTCGCCGCCCCCGCGCTGCTGCTCGAGGACCTCGGCGTCCTCGCCGCGCTGCGCCGCTCGTGGCGGCTGGGCCGCGGGTCGGGTTGGCGGGTCCTCGGGATCCTGCTGCTCACCAGCATCATCGCCGGGGTCACGTCGAGCCTGCTGCAGGTGCCGTTCTCGATCGTCGGCGCCCTCGTGCAGGCGGCGATGAGCACCGCCGGCACCGGCGAGGCCAGCAGCCTGACCCTGGCCGCCGTGGTCGGCTACGCCGTGCAGAACCTCGGCGTCGTGCTGTCGGCCGCCGTCGTGTCGCCGTTCTCGGCCGCCGTCGTCAGCCTGCTCTACATCGACCTGCGGATCCGGCGCGAGGGCCTGGACGTCGCGCTCGCCCGAGCCGCCGCCGAGCACGCCGAGGCCGCCGACCGCGCGAGCACCGGCAGCGGCGCGTGAGCCTGGTCGCGCTGCTCGCGGCACCACCGCTCGACCCGTCGCGCGAGGTCGCCCGCGAGTGGGCGCGCGCCGAGCTCAGCGACCCGGTGTACGCCAACGCCCAGCCCGGGCTGGTGCAGCGCGCCGCGCAGTGGGTCCTCGACCACCTCTCGCGCCTCGAGCTGCCGGCCCGCGCGTTCGCCGACCCGCGCACCGGCCTCGTCCTGCTCGCCCTCGTCGTCCTCGTCGTCGGTGCCGTCGTGCTGCTGCGCACCGGCCGGCTGCGCGGACCGGGGCGCTCACCGCACGACGCCGCGGTGTTCGACGACGTCGTCCGGACGGCGGCCGAGCACCGCCACCTCGCCGACCAGGCTGCTGCGCAAGGCCGGTGGGACGACGCCGTGCGCGAGCGCTTCCGCGCCGTCGTCCGCTCGCTCGAGGAGCGCGTGGTGCTCGACGAGCGACCGGGTCGCACCGCCGACGAGGCGGCCACCGACGCCGGACCGGCGCTGCCGGCCCTCGCCGACCGCCTGCTCGACGGCGCCCGGCTCTTCGACGACGTCAGCTACGGCGACCGCCCGGCGCTCGCGGTGCACGACGAGCAGCTGCGCGCGCTCGACCGCGACGTCGCCGCGGCCCGTCCGGTGCGCCCGGCCGACCTGGCTGACCGCGCCGACCTGG
>NZ_BAAGXY010000105.1:0-1428 GCF_054779595.1 Angustibacter peucedani | reverse complement strand
GCCCTGCCGCCCGCGGTGCCGCCCGCGGCCGCCGCCTGGCTGCCCGAGGTGTGGGAGGCGGTCGAGGCCGTCGCCCAGGCCGTGCTCCAGGCGGCAGCCCGTCGGCGTGCGCTCGCCGCCGGCGCGCAGGACGGCCTGACAGCCGTGCTCGCCACGGCCACCGACCTGCTGGGCTGGTCGTCGTCCGGCCGGCCCAGCGCGGCCCGCCTGTCCCTGGCGGCGCTGGCCGCCGATCCCGCGGCCGAGCTGCGCCGCTGGCTGCGGCTGCTGCTCGGCGTCGACCCCGGCCCGGCGGCGCTGCCGTCGCTGCTCGTCGGCCAGCTGGCCCGGCTGCTCGGCGTCCAGGGCTCGGGCGTGGGTGTGCCCGGCGCGCCCTGGGTCCTGCCGCTGCCCGGCCTGGACGTCGGCGCCGACGCGGCGCTGCGCCTGCGGGCGCTGACCGGGTGGTCGGGCGGCCTGCCGTCGCTGCTGCTGCAGCTCGGGCTGCCGACGCCGGACCGGTTCGGCAGCCGCGCCCCCCTGGAGCTGGTGGGGTGGCGGCCCGGCGACGAGGGCCTGACGCACGACGTGCTGGCCGCCGGGCTGGCGATGGACGCCGAGGTCGACGAGGTGCTGGCCGACGCCGTGGCCGGGCGCGGTCCGGTGGAGGACGGGCTGGACGCGCTGGTGCAGCGCTGGACCGGCACCGACGGCGTCGTCGCCGTCGCGGACGACGCCGTGCCGGCCGGGCTGGTGGTCCACCGGCCCAGCGAGCTCGACCACCAGGCGCGGCTCGACGGCCCCGCCGTCACCGAGGCCCTGACGGAGGTGTGGGAGGCGATCGGCGGCGCCCCGACCCGGCTGGTGCTGGTGGGCGTCGTCGCCGAGGGCGAGCCCGACGTCCTGCCGCCGACGGGTGACGGCGGCACCGCGCTGGACGTCGACCTGACCCTGGCGAGCGCCCCGCTCGAGGCGTTCGCCGTGCCGGCGGCGGCACCTGCCGGACGCACCGTCGTCCGGCTGGCGGGCAAGGCCGCGGCGGCCAACGGTGCGGTCGGCGGCTACGCGGCCCAGGTGGCCCGGCTGCGGCGCGCGTTCGGCGGCCTGGCGTCGTCCGATCCCGTGGTGGTCGTCGCGGGATCGGCCGCGGGACGTCCCGCCGTCGACGCGGCCGCCGGGCTGCCCGGAGTCGTCGCGGTGGTCACCGTCGGCACGCCGTGGACGCCGCTGTCGCTCGCCGACGTCGACGTCGCGCTGACCCCCGACACGCTGCGGCTGCTGCGCACGCTGGTCGACCTGGGCGAGGACGACGTGCTCGCCGAGCTGGCGGCCGAGCTGGCCACCGCGACGGGCGACGAGCGCACGGCCCTGCTGGCGGTCGACGCGGACCTGGCGCGCGGGCGGGCGCTGGTCGGCTCGCTGCTGGCGCGCGACGGGCGGGGCGACGCG
>NZ_BAAGXY010000104.1:0-17096 GCF_054779595.1 Angustibacter peucedani | reverse complement strand
CTGGCGCAGCTGCGCCCACTCGGCGTGCTGCGGCTGCAGCTGGACGCCGATCCGGACCGGGCGGTGGGACTGGTGGTGCTCGCTCACGCGGTGCCTCTCGTCGGGTGGTTCACAGGTGGACGGTCTGCCCCTTGCCAATCACGACCAGCCCCGACTCGGTGACCGTGAGGCCGCGGGCGCGGTCCTCCTTGGGGTCCATGCCGATGCGGGCGCCCTCGGGGATCACGACGTTCTTGTCGACGATCGCCCGGCGGACGACGGCGTGCCGCCCGACCTCCACGTCGTCCAGCAGGACGCTGTCGCTGACGCTCGACCACGAGTGCACGTAGCAGCCCGGCGACAGCACGGAGTTCTCGACGGTGGCGCCCGAGACCACGACGCCGGGGGAGACGCTGGAGTTCACGGCGTGGCCGATGCGCCCGTGCCAGCCGTGCACGAACTTGGCCGGCGGGTAGGGGCCGTAGTCGGTGTAGATCGGCCAGTCGTAGTTGTAGAGGTTGAAGACCGGGAAGACCGAGACGAGCTCCATGTGCGCGTCGAAGTACGAGTCGAGCGTGCCGACGTCGCGCCAGTAGTCGCGGTCGCGCTCGGTCGAGCCCGGGACGACGTTGTCCTTGAAGTCGTAGACGCCGGCCTCGCCGCGGCTGACGAAGTCGGGCACGATGTCGCCGCCCATGTCGTGCTTGCTGTCCTCGTCCTTGCTGTCGCGCGTGACGGCGTCGACGAGCGCCGCGGTGTCGAAGACGTAGTTGCCCATCGACGCGAGCACCTCGCCCGGTGAGTCGGGCAGCCCCATCGGGTTCGTCGGCTTCTCGAGGAACTCGCGGATCCGCCGCGGGTCGTCGGGCTGGACGTCGATGACGCCGAACTGGTCGGCCAGCTCGATGGGTTGGCGGATCGCCGCAACCGTTGCGGCAGCGCCGGACTCGACGTGCTGCTCCACCATCTGCGCGAAGTCCATGCGGTAGACGTGGTCGGCGCCGACGACCACCACGATGTCGGGCCGCTCGTCGTGCACGAGGTTCAGGCTCTGGTAGATCGCGTCGGCGCTGCCGAGGTACCAGCGCTTGCCGACCCGCTGCTGGGCCGGCACCGGGGCCACGTAGTTGCCCAGCATGTTCGACATCCGCCAGGTCTTGGAGATGTGGCGGTCGAGGCTGTGCGACTTGTACTGCGTGAGGACGACGACCTTGAGGTAGCGCGAGTTCACGATGTTCGACAGCGCGAAGTCGATGAGCCGGTAGATGCCGCCGAACGGCACCGCGGGCTTGGCGCGGTCGGCGGTGAGCGGCATCAGGCGCTTGCCCTCACCGCCCGCGAGGACGATGGCCAGGACCTTCGGGTTGCGAGCACGCGTCGCCATGGTCGCAACCTAGCCGCCGGGAACCCCCACCGCGAGGGGTGTCTCGCGCGGCGGAGCGCCGCTAGCGTGACCGCTGTGCGCATCGACGTCCTGAGCCGCGAGTACCCGCCCGACGTGTACGGAGGGGCGGGCGTCCACGTCGCCGAGCTTGTCCGCGCGCTGCGTGCCGACGACGACCTCGACGTCCGTGTGCGGTGCTTCGGCGCCCCGCGCGACGAGGCCGGGACGACGGCCTACCCCGACCCGCCGGAGCTCGCCGGGGCCAACGCCGCGCTGCGCACCATGGCCGTCGACCTGCCGATGGCGCAGGACTGCGGCGGCGCGGACGTCGTCCACTCGCACACCTGGTACGCCAACCTGGGCGGGCACCTGGCCGGGCTGCTGCACGGGGCACCCCACGTCGTCACGGCCCACAGCCTGGAGCCGTTGCGGCCATGGAAGGCCGAGCAGCTCGGCGGTGGCTACGCGCTGTCGTCCTGGGTGGAGCGCACCGCCTACGAGGGCGCGGCCGCGGTCATCGCTGTGAGCGCCGGCATGCGCGCCGACGTCCTGCGCAGCTACCCGGACGTCGACCCCGCCAAGGTGCACGTGGTGCACAACGGCATCGACACCGACCTGTGGTCGAGGCGCCCGCGGCCGGACGCCGTGCGCGCCCTGGGCGTCGACCCCGACCGGCCGAGCGTCGTCTTCGTCGGGCGCATCACGCGGCAGAAGGGGTTGCCGTACTTCCTGCGCGCCGCGGCCGAGCTGCCGCCCGACGTCCAGCTGGTGCTGTGCGCCGGGGCGCCGGACACCCCCGAGATCATGGCCGAGGTCGAGGCCCTCGTGGCCGGGCTGCGCGAGACCCGCCAGGGCGTGGTGTGGATCGACCGGATGCTCGTGCGCGAGGACGTCGTCGCGCTGCTCTCGGCGGGCACGGTCTTCGCCTGCCCGTCCATCTACGAGCCGCTCGGCATCGTCAACCTCGAGGCCATGGCGTGCGAGCTCGCGGTCGTGGCGACCGCGACCGGGGGCATCCCCGAGGTCGTCGACGACGGCGTCACGGGTCGGCTGGTGCCGCTCGAGCAGGCGCAGGACGGCACCGGCACGCCGCTGGACCCCGACCGGTTCGTGGCCGACCTGGCCGCCGCCCTGGTCGAGGCGGTGTCCGACCCGGACGCGGCGCGCCGCATGGGCGCGGCCGGTCGCGAGCGGGCGGCGCGCGAGTTCTCGTGGGGCACCGTGGCGGGGCGCACGCTCGCGGTCTACCGGTCGCTGCCCCGCTGACACCGCGCCCGCCCGGGCTGAGAGGGTGGGGGGACGATCACACGACTGGGGGCACTGCATGATCGAGGCACGCCGTCTGACCAAGCGCTACGGCCGCACGCTGGCCGTGGACGACCTCAGCTTCACCGTCCCGCCCGGCGTCGTCACCGGGTTCCTCGGGCCCAACGGCGCGGGCAAGTCGACGACCATGCGCATGATCCTCGGGCTCGACCGCCCGACGAGCGGCAGCGCGCTGGTCAACGGCCAGCCCTACGCGCAGCTGTCGGGCCCGCTGCACCACGTCGGAGCGCTGCTCGACGCCAAGGACGTGCACCCGGGCCGCACCGCCCGTGCGCACCTGACCGCGCTGGCCGTGAGCAACGGCATCCCGACCAGCCGCGTGGACTCGGTGCTCGAGCTCACCGGCATGCAAGGCGTCGCCAAGCGCCGGATCAAGGGCTTCTCGCTGGGCATGTCGCAGCGGCTCGGCATCGCGGCGACCATGCTCGGCGACCCCGAGGTGCTGATGTTCGACGAGCCGGTCAACGGCCTCGACCCCGAGGGCATCCTCTGGATCCGCACCTTCATGCGCGGCCTGGCCGCCGAGGGCCGCACGGTCTTCGTGTCGAGCCACCTGATGAGCGAGATGTCGCTCACGGCCGACCACCTGATCGTGATCGGGCGGGGCAAGCTGCTCGCCGACGTCGCGACGAAGGACTTCATCGACGCCAGCTCGTCCAACAGCGTGCGCGTGCGCTCCCCGCAGGCCGACCAGCTCGAGCAGCTGCTGGTCGGGCGCCAGGTCGCGGTGCGCCGCGTCGACCGCTACCTCGAGGTCGACGGCCTGAGCACCGACGAGGTCGGCGACCTCGCGGCCGCGAGCTCGCTCACCGTGCACGAGCTGTTCACCGAGCGCGCTTCGCTGGAGGCCGCGTTCATGGAGATGACCAAGGACAGCGTCGAGTACCACGCCGACGTCCCGACGCAGCAGGAGGAGACCCGATGAGCACCGCCGACGCCGTCCGCACGCCGGCCCCGCGCGAGCGGCTCGTGCCGGCCTCCACCGCCCGCTTCGACCGCGTCGTGCGGGCCGAGGCCGTGAAGATGTTCTCGCTGCGCTCGACCGCCTGGACCCTGCTGGTGCTCGTGGCCGTCACCGTCGGGTTCGGCATGCTCGCCAGCTGGGGCACCTCGCAGGCCCCGGCCGACCAGCGGGCCGGCACCGACTGGACCTCGCTCACGCTGTCGGGCCTGGCGTTCGGCCAGCTGGCCGTCGCCGTCCTCGGCGCCATGACGATCTCGAGCGAGTACAGCACCGGCGGCATCCGCTCGACGCTGACCGCGGTGCCCGCGCGGCTGCGGCTGCTGGTCGCCAAGGCCGTCGTCTTCGTGCTGATCGCCCTGGTGGTGGGCGCGATCACCAGCCTGCTGGCCTTCGAGATCTCGCGGCTGTTCATGCCGACGGCCGACCGCCCCTCGCTGGGCGACCCCGACGTCCCGCGGGTGCTGCTCGGCGGCGCGCTCTACGTCGCGGGCAGCGGGATGTTCGGGTTCGCGCTGGGGGCACTGGTGCGCAACACCGCCGGCGCCATCACGGCGGCCGTGGCCGCCCTGCTGGTGCTCCCGGGGCTGAGCAACCTGCTGCCCGGCAGCTGGGGCGACGCCATCACCGAGCGCTTCACGTCCAACGCCGGCCAGCAGATCATGGCGACCGTGCCGAGCGACGGCGTGCTCGGCCCGTGGGAGGGCTACGCGTGGTTCACCCTCGAGTGGCTGGTGGTGCTGGGCGTGGCCGCCTACCTGATGCGGCGGCGGGACGCCTAGTCCGGCAACCGGATCGGCGCGTTCACCGCGGCGACGAGCGCGCGTCGGCTGACCTGGTCGAGCTGGCGCAGCTCGTCGTCGCGGCGACCGGCCTCCCAGCTGTTGACCGAGCCGCCGTGGTCCTCGCGCGCCACCTCGACGATCGTGCGCACCCGCCAGGCCAGGTCGAGAACCCGGGCCGCGCGCGGCGGCGTGCCCTCAGGCAGCTGCCGCACGCCCTGGCCGCGCAGGTCGTCGACGAGGTCGGCCGCGTCGGGTCGCCAGCTCGCGACGTCCAGGTCGCTCAGCACGTCGGTCGCGTGCAGCAGGGCTTCGCGCAGCTCGCGCTCGGCCTCGCCGACCGTCTGCACCAGCGGCGAGACCGGCGGCCTGCAGTCCAGCGCGCGCCAGACGACCTGGTGGCCGGTCTCGTACACCGACCCGAACTCGTACACCTCGGGGACCAGCGCGAGCGGTGGCCCGCCCACGGTGACGACGCACTCGCCGGCCTCGATCGCGGCCTCGTTGACCTCGCGCGGCCCGGGCAGCGCCGACGGGTCGCCGGGCACGGGCAGCACCAGGCGCAGCGCGCGCACGTGCTGGTCGCGCAACGTCGCCAGCAGCTCGGCCAGCCGGCCCGGCGGGGCCAGCGGGGCCAGCCCGTCGGCGTCCGCGACCGTCACCTCGTGCGGCTCGTCGTCGCCCTGCACGACCCGCAGCAGCGCACCGGCGTTCGCGCGTCCGGTGAGCACCGGTCCGGCCCACAACGACAGCAGCGCGGATCGCGGCAGCGGGGTCACGGGCCCAGGCTACGTCGGTGCCCTAGTGTCGCCCTCATGACTTCTGGGAGCCGGCATGAGTGACGTGCTCGAGCTCGCGGGGGTGTCGGTGGTGCGGGGCACCACGACCCTGCTGGACGACGTCAGCTGGCAGGTCAGCGAGGGCGAGCGGTGGGTGGTGCTGGGCCCGAACGGCGCCGGCAAGACCACGCTGCTGCAGATCGCCGCGGCCCGCATGCACCCGACGCGCGGGGTCGCCGGCGTGCTCGGCGAGGTGCTCGGGGCCGTCGACGTCTTCGAGCTGCGGCCGCGCATCGGGCTGGCCAGCGCCGCGCTCTCCGAGCGGATCCCGGGCGGCGAGCGCGTCGGCGACGTCGTCGTCACCGCGTCGTACGCCGTCACCGGCCGCTGGCGCGAGCAGTACGACTCGCTGGACCTCGACCGCGCGACCGCTCTGCTCGACACCCTCGGCGTCGGCCACCTGCGCGACCGCACGTTCGGCACGCTCAGCGAGGGCGAGCGCAAGCGGGTGCAGATCGCCCGCGCGCTGATGAGCGATCCCGAGCTGATGCTGCTCGACGAGCCCGCGGCCGGCCTCGACCTCGGCGGCCGCGAGGACCTCGTGCGCCGGCTGGGCCAGATCGCCGAGGACGTCTACGCCCCGGCGCTCGTGCTGGTCACCCACCACGTCGAGGAGATCCCGCCGCACTTCACCGACGTCCTGCTGCTGCGCGGCGGCCGCGTGGTCGCCGCCGGGCCGGTCGAGATCACGTTGACCCAGGAGAACCTCGAGCAGACCTTCGGGCTGCCGCTCACGCTCGAGCGGCACGGCGAGCGGTGGACTGCGCGCGCCAGGTGAGGCCGAGGGCGGAGAGCGCCAGCAGGACGACGACCACGCCGTAGGTGGTCGCGGTGGGCAGCAGCCCGACCCGTCCGGCCGCGACGCCCGCCAGCACCGCCGGGACGCTGAACCCGAGGTAGGACACCAGGTACAGCGCCGCGAACAGCTCGGCGCGCTCGTGCGGCCCGACCGTCGGCGCGATCGTGCGCAAGGTCCCCGAGAAGGCGCTGCCGAAGCCCGCCCCGGCGATCGCCGTCCCGACGAAGTAGCCGACCGTCGACGCGGTGTCGAGCGAGGCCAGCGTGACGACGGTGCCGAGGGCCAGGACGGCGGTGCCGCCGAGCAGCACCTGGCGCGGCGCGCGCTCGCGGCTGGCGAGCACCGTGACGGCGCCGCTGAGCATGAGGGTCGCGACGACGACGCCGCCGACCACGTGCCGGTGCAGACCGAGCACCTGCGCCGCCAGGCTCGGCCCGAGCGAGAGGTAGAGGCCGCCGATGGCCCAGGTGGCCAGCATGACCGGCACCGACGCGACGAACGGCACGCGGGCGCTCTGCGGCACGCGGACCCGCGGGCGCAGCGAGCCCAGGGCCCCGGCGCGCCGCTCGACCGTCTCGGGCACCGCGACGAGCAGCACCGCCAGGGCCGCGAGCGAGACGCCGAGCCCGGTGAAGACGACGGTCGTGGGCGAGGGCAGCAGGTCGACGACGAGGCCGGAGGCGACCGCCCCCAGCCCGAGGCCGAGCGTGGGGGCGACGCTGTTGACCACGCCGCTGCTCCACACCCGCGGCCGCCCGTCGCGGGCCGGCGGCTCGAGGTCGACCAGCGCGGCGCTCACGACGCCGATCGCCACCCCGGTGCCCACGCCCTGCAGCACCCGCGCCGCGACCAGCCCGCCCAGGCCGTCGGCGACCAGGAACGCGACCATCGCCGCGGCGTCCAGCAGCAGGCCGACCGCCAGCACCGGCCGCCGTCCGAGGTCGTCGGACAGCGCGCCGGTCGTGAGCAGGGCCACCAGCAGCGCCAGGGCGTAGACGGCGAACGCGGTCGTGAGTCCGGCGGGGCTGAAGTGCCAGCGCGCCTGGTAGACGACGAACAGCGGGGACGGCGCACCGGCCGCGCCCATCAGGACGAGCAGGGTGGTGGCCACCAGCCAGAAGCCGCGGACGTGGCGGCGGCTGGTCGCGGGGGTCGAGCTCACGGGGGCCTCCTCGGACTGTTCGACAGACGTGGAACCGTTGTCCGCCGGCGAGCATTCCGAGATCGTTCGACTATTCTCGAACCATGGCCCCCGCCGGACGCGAGCTCGAGCACCCGGACGTCGTCGACGTCCCGCTCACCGAGCTGCTCCAGGCGCTGGGCGACCCGGTGCGGCTGGCGATCGTGCGCCAGCTGGCCGCCGGACCGCTCGAGGAGGTCGCCTGCTCGGCGGTCGGGGGCGACGTGCCCAAGTCGACGCGGTCGCACCACCTGCGCACGCTGCGCGAGGCCGGGGTGATCCGCAACGTCCCGCAGGGCCGGCAGCGGCTGGTCAGCCTGCGCCGCGACGAGCTCGACGCCGCCCACCCGGGCCTGCTCGACGCCGTCCTGCACGGCTGAGCGTCTGGCTGCTGGGCCGCCGGGCCGCTGGGCCGCGGGGCCTTCGGGACCGCTCAGCCCTGCTGGGCCTGCAGCTGCGCCTGCACCGAGAGCACGAGGTCGACGTACCACTGGGCCCGGTTGTAGCGGAAGAGCGCGGCCTGCACACCGGACGACGACCCCGCGCCGCCGCTGCACAGGTAGCGCGCGGCGGTGAAGATCGCGTCGGCGGGGGAGAAGGCGTCGAGGCGGCCGTCGTGGTCGCCGTCCACCGCGTACGACGCGAACGTCCCCGGCATGAACTGCATGGGCCCGATCGCGCCGGCCGAGCTGGGCCCGACGTCGCGGCCGTGACCGCTCTCGACCTGGCCCACCGCGGCGAGCAGGGTCCAGTCCATGCCGGGGCAGGTCTTCGCCGCGGCGCGGTAGAGCCGGAAGTACTCCTCGGGCGGCACCTCGGCGTGCACCTGGCCGAGCGCCCGCTGCTGGGCGAGGGCCGCCGCCGCCCGGGCGCGGGCGAGTGCCCTGGCGGCCGCCTCCGCCTCGGTGAGCTGCCGGGCCCGGGCCGACAGGCCGTCCAGCGTCTGCTGCGCGTCCGCCAGCAGCGTGGCCACGCGGTCGGCCTGCGCCGTCAGCCGGGCTGCCGTCACCACCGACGCGTCGGCGTCCGCCGACCGGCCGTCGGCGACGTCCTGCACGCGGCGGGCCTGCTCGGCGGCGTCGTCCGCGGTCGCGCTGGCCGCGGCGAGCACGTGGTCGACCCCGGACAGCCGGGCCGCGAGCTCGCCCAGGTCGCCCGAGCTGAGCACCGTGTTGAGCAGCCCGGCCTGGCCGCCGCTGAGGTACAGCGCGCGGGCCGACGCCGTGCTGCGGTCGGCGGCGTCGTCCGCGGCGCGCTGGGCGTCCGCACGGGCCGTGTCGGCCACGATGAAGTCGCTGACCTGCTGGCCGACGTGGCTCATGGCCTGCGCGTACCCGGCCTGGGCGGTCGCCAGCTGCGCCCGCACCTCGGCGACGTGCTGGGCCGCGGCGTGCGCCTGGGCCCGGGCCGCCGCCGCGTCCTCGGCCTGGGCCGGCACGGCCGGGGCCTGGACGACGACGGCGCACGTCCCGACGGCCACCAGGCGCAGCAGCCACGGGGCGGCTGCACGGCGCCGGGGAGCAGAGGTCACCCTGGGTGCATCGGCGCCGGTGGTGGCCGACTTGATCGACGGCGTGGGAGGGTGGCGCCGCGGGGAACCTCGGGCCGGTCCCGCGCGTCCCTCCAGCAGCCGGGACGTCCGGCGCGCGACCGACGGGGGTGTGGCATGGACTGGGTCACCGACCACCCGGGCCTGGCCTGGCTGGCGCTGGCGCTGGTGCTCGGCGCCGTCGAGGTCGCCACGCTCGACCTGGTCTTCATCATGCTCGCCGTGGGCGCGCTCGGCGGCGCGGTCGCCGCCGGGGCCGGCGCGCCCTTCGTGCTCCAGGTGGTCGTGGCGGTTGTCGTCGCGCTGCTCCTGCTGGGACTGCGCCCGCTGCTCGTGCGGCGCCTGCACGCCGGCGACGACACGCTCACCGGCACCGCTGCGCTCGTCGGACGCGAGGCGCGCGTGCTCGAGACCGTCACCGAGACCGGTGGACGGGTCAAGATCAAGGGCGACGTCTGGACGGCGCGCACTGCCGTCCGGGCCGAGTCGTTCCTGCCCGGGCAGCCCGTCCGGGTCGTCGCCATCGAGGGGGCAACGGCCGTCGTCACGGCCGGCCCGGAGGAGTCCACGCCATGAGCTCAGGGGGAACCGCGCTGCTCGTCGTCCTGGCGGTGCTGGTGCTGTTCGTGATCATCACGATCGCCCGCACGATCCGGATCGTGCCGCAGGCGACCGCGGTCATCATCGAGCGCCTCGGCCGCTACTCGCGCACCCTCGACCCGGGGCTGCACCTGCTGGTCCCGTTCATCGACAAGGTGCGGGCCGTCGTCGACCTGCGCGTGCAGGTCGTGACCTTCCCGCCGCAGTCGGTGATCACCAGCGACAACCTGGTCGTCAACGTCGACACGGTCATCTACTTCCAGGTGACCGACGCCAAGGCCGCGGTCTACGAGATCCAGAACTACATCGTGGGCATCGAGCAGCTCGCCGGCACCACGCTGCGCAACGTCATCGGCTCGCTCGACCTCGAGCAGACGCTCACCAGCCGCGACCAGATCAACGGCCAGCTGCGCGGCGTCCTGGACGACGTCACCGGCACCTGGGGCATCCGGGTCAACGAGGTCGGTCTCAAGGCGATCGACCCGCCCGCGTCGGTGCAGGACTCGATGGAGCAGCAGATGCGCGCCGAGCGCCAGCGCCGCGCGACGATCCTGACGGCCGAGGGCGTCAAGCAGTCGCAGATCCTGACGGCCGAGGGCGAGAAGCAGTCCAACATCCTGCGGGCCGAGGGCACGGCGCAGGCCGCGATCCTCAACGCGCAGGGCGAGGCCCGTGCCATCTCCCAGGTCTTCGAGGCGATCCACCGCGGCGACCCCGACCAGAAGCTGCTGGCCTACCAGTACCTGCAGATGCTGCCGCAGCTCGCGCGCGGCGACGCCAACAAGCTCTGGATCATCCCGAGCGAGCTGGGCGAGGCGCTGAAGGGCATCGGCGGCGTGCTGGGCGACCTGCGCCCGGACGGCCCGGGCGCGCCCTCGCCGCACCGTGGCGGACCCGCGCCCGCGGCGAAGGACACCGCCCTGGACTCCGACGCGCTGGGCGACACCGTCCTGGAGGACCCGCAGGAGGCGCTGGCCAAGGCCCGCCGCGAGGCCGCCGGGGCGAGCGCCGAGGCCGAGGGCGCGGCGACGGCCGGGATCGAGCCCGGCCGGATGCCGGGTCGGGCGCCGGGCCAGCCCCGCCCGCTCGCCGACGTCGACGACGTCCCGCCGGCGCAGGCGCCCCCCGCCGACCCCCCGCCCCAGCCGTAGCCGGCCCGGGGCACCCCCTAGGGTCGGGGGGTGCCCTGGTACGAGCTGCTCGCGATCTTCGCGGCAGGCCTGGCGGCCGGCACGATCAACACCGTGGTGGGGTCGGGCAGCCTCATCACCTTCCCGACGTTGCTGGCCTTCGGCTACGCGCCGGTGACGGCCAACGTGTCGAACAACATCGGCCTGGTCCCGGGCGGCGTCACCGGCACCCTCGGCTACCGCGACGAGCTGCGCGGCCAGGGACGACGGGTGCGCGCGCTGGCCCCCATGTCGCTGGCCGGCGCGGTGCTGGGCGCGGTGCTGCTGCTGCGCCTGCCGGCCGCGGCGTTCACCGCGATCGTGCCGGTGCTGCTGGCGATCTCGCTGGTGCTCGTCGTGCTGCAGCCCCGGCTCCAGGCGCGGGTGGCGGCCCGGCACGCCGACCCGGACGTCGCCCAGCCGTGGTGGCACCGGCCGCTGGTGCTCGGCGGCACGTTCGGCGCCGGGGTCTACGGCGGCTACTTCGGGGCCGCGCAGGGCGTGCTGCTGATGGGGCTGCTCGGCTCGCTGGTGCCCGAGTCGCTGCAGCGGCTGAACGCGGTGAAGAACCTCCTGGCGCTGGTGGTCAACGCCGTCGCCGCCGTGACCTTCGCGCTCGTCGCCCGCGAGCACATCGACCCCGCGGTGGTCGGGCTCGTCGCTGCCGGCTCCCTGTGCGGCGGCGTCGTCGGGTCGCGGTACGGACGACGGTTGCCGCCCGGCGTCCTGCGCGCTCTGATCGTCGTCGTGGGTGTCGTGGCCATCGTGCGCGTCGTGACCGGCTGAGGGCTGCACCCGTGGCACCGATCCAGGTCACCGACCCCGACGACCCGCGGGTGGCCGACTACACCCGGCTCACCGACATGGCGCTGCGCCGGGTGCGCGAGCCCGAGGAGGGCCTCTACCTCGCCGAGTCCGAGAAGGTGATCCGCCGCGCGCTGGCGGCCGGGCACCGACCGCGGTCGTTCCTCATGGCCCCGCGCTGGCTGGTCGACCTGGCGGACGTGGTGGCGGACGCCGAGCGCGACGGCGTGCCCGTCTTCGTCGGCGAGCCCGGGGTGCTCGAGGCGCTCACCGGGTTCCACCTGCACCGCGGCGCGATCGCGGCGATGCACCGGCCGCCTCTGCCGTCGGTGGAGCAGGTCGTCGCCGGAGCGCGCCGGGTGGCGGTGCTCGAGGACGTCGTCGACCACACCAACGTCGGCGCCATGTTCCGCTCGGCCGCGGCGCTGGACGTCGACGCCGTGCTGGTCACGCCGCGCTGCGCCGACCCGCTGTACCGCCGCAGCGTGCGGGTCTCGATGGGCACGGTCTTCCAGGTGCCGTGGACCCGCGTCGACCCGTGGCCCGATGGTGTCGACCTGCTGCGCCACAACGGGTTCCAGGTGGCGGCGCTCGCGCTGTCGGACGACGCGGTGACGCTCGACGAGCTGGCGGCGCAGGCGCCCGAGCGGCTCGCCCTGGTGCTCGGCACCGAGGGGCACGGGCTGGCCGAGAGCACGGTGGCGGCGTCCGACGTCGTCGTGCGCATCCCGATGAGCGGGGGAGTGGACTCGCTCAACGTCGCGGCCGCCAGCGCCGTCGCGTTCTGGGCCCTGCGCCCGACGAGCTAGCGGGCGAGGTCGTCGACGACCTGCGCACCCGGCAGCCGCGCGAGGTCGGCCCCGGCCACCACGACCTTCGAGTGCCGCACGCCGGAGCCGACGACCACCAGGTCGGTCGCGGCCACGCGGGCGTCGACGAGCAGCGCCCAGCCCGCGGGCAGGCCGATCGGCGTGATGCCGCCGTACTCCATGCCGGTGAGCTCGACCGCCCGCTCCATCGCCAGGAACGACGCCTTGCGGACGTCGAGCAGCCGGCGCACGACGCCGTTGACGTCGGCCCGCGTCGTCGCCAGGACGACGCACGCCGCGACGCGCTCCTCGCCACCGCGGCTGCCGCCGACCACCACGCAGTTGGCCGACACCTCCGGCGGCACCGAGTACGCCTCGCCGAACGCCGCGGTGTCGGCGAGGTCGGGGTCGATCGGCCCGACCCCCACGTCGGCGGCGGGCGCCCAGGTGCCGAGGGCCGCGAGCACCGGCGCGGCCAGCAGGTCGGGGCGGGACGTCGCCGGGCGGGTGAGGTCGAGGGTGCCCAGGGCGGGTGCGCTCATGGGGCCACGCTAACCGGGCGCGACCTGGAAGAAGTCGGCGGCGGCCGTCCGCGCGGTGGCATAAGATCGATCTCCGCGCCGGCGGGGCCGGGGCGCGGACGGCACGAGCGAGCGGGGGTCCACGGGTGAGCGACCTGAGTGCGGACCGTGCGGCCGAGCAGGCCCACCTCGACCTCGTCTACGCCCGCCTGGACGCCGTGATCGAGGCCGCCGGGCAGCAGCTGTCGGCCATCCGCCGGGCCGGCTCGGTCGGCACCCCGCAGGCCCGGTCCGAGCGCGACGCCATGGCCACGACGCTCGAGGCGCGCATCGCCCAGCTGCGCGCGGTGCAGGACCGGCTCGTGTTCGGCCGGCTCGACCTGCGCGGCGGCGACCGGCACCACATCGGCCGCATCGGCCTGAGCGACGCCGCCCAGGACAAACTGCTCGTCGACTGGCGCGCTCCGGTGGCCGCGCCGTTCTACCAGGCCACGCCCGCCGCACCCGGCGACGTCGTGCGCCGGCGGCACCTGACGACGTCCGGGCGGGAGGTCGTGCACCTGGACGACGAGGTGCTCGACCTGGGCGCGATCGACGACGACGAGCGCGCCAACCTGCAGGGCGAGGGCGCGCTCATGGCCGCGGTGAAGGCGCCGCGCACCGGGCGCATGGGCGACATCGTCGCCACCATCCAGGCCGAGCAGGACCAGATCGTGCGCGACGAGCTCAGCGGCGTGCTGGTCGTGCAGGGCGGTCCGGGCACCGGCAAGACCGCGGTGGCCCTGCACCGCGCCGCCTACCTGCTCTACACCTACCGGCAGCGGCTGGAGCGCACCGGCGTGCTCGTGGTCGGCCCGGGGCCGCTCTTCCTGCGCTACATCTCGCAGGTGCTGCCGTCGCTGGGGGAGTCCGGCGTCGTCATGTCGACACCCGGCACGCTGTACCCGGGCGTCGAGGCCTACACCGACGACCCGGACGACGTCGCCCGGCTCAAGGGCGACCTGCGGATGGCGGAGGTCGTCGGCGCCGCGGTGCGCGACCGCCAGCGGCTCCCCGACGACGACCTCCAGCTCCGCGTGGGCTCGCACACCGTCACCCTGACCCGCGGCGCCGTCGCCTCCGCCCGTGGTCGCGCCCGCAGCACCGGGCAGCCGCACAACGCCGCCCGAGTCACGTTCGTCAAGGACCTGCTGCGCCACCTGGCCGGCCAGCTCGCCGACCAGCTCGGCCAGACCCTCAGCGACGACCTGCGCCAGGAGCTCGACGCCGACCTGCGCGACGCGCGCGATGTGCGGGTCAACCTCAACCTGCTGTGGATGCCCCTGACGCCGCAGCGGTTCCTGCAGGACCTGTTCGCCGTGCCGTCCCGGCTCGAGCGGGCCGGCCGCTCGCTCACCGCGGCCGAGCGCGCGCTGCTGGTGCGTGACCGCGACCACCCGTTCACCGTCTCCGACGTGCCCCTGCTCGACGAGGTGGCCGAGCTCGTGGGCGACGACGGCGAGGCGGCGCGAGCCGACGACCGCCGTCGGGCCGAGGAACGCGGTCGCGAGGTCGAGTACGCCCGCGGGGTGCTGCAGATGGGCGGCGCGGGCCTCGACCCGCTGGGCGTGGTGACCGCCGAGATGCTCTCGCAGCAGTTCGAGGCCCTCGGCCCGGCGCTGTCGGTCGCCGACCGGGCCGAGGCCGACCGCAGCTGGACGTACGGCCACCTGGTGGTCGACGAGGCGCAGGAGCTCACGCCGATGATGTGGCGGCTGCTGGCCCGCCGGTGCCCGGCCCGGTCGTGGACCGTCGTCGGCGACCTGGCCCAGCGCGGCTCGGCCGGCGGGGCGTCGTCCTGGGGTGCCGCGCTCGACCCCGTCGCCGACGGCCGCTGGCGCGAGCGGCAGCTCAGCGTCAGCTACCGCACGCCGGGCCGGGTGCTGGCCGTCGCCGACGCCATGGCCCGCGCCAACGGCCTGCCGGTCACCGCGGTGCAGTCGGTGCGCGAGGGCGACGTCGACCCCGCCGTCGCCCGCCGCGCTCCGGGCGACGTCGGCGTCGTGCGGGACGTCGTCGGCGACCTGCTCGCGGGCTCGGACGACGGCACCGTCGCCGTCGTGGCGCCGGCCGACGAGCTCACCGACCTCGGCGAGGCGCTCGAGAAGGCCTGGCCCGGCCAGGTGGGCGACGCCACGCGCGCGGCTCTCACGGTACGGGTCAGCGTGCTGGCCCCCGACCAGGTCAAGGGCCTGGAGTTCGACGACGTCGTGGTGGTCGAGCCGGCGCGCGTCGTGGCGGCGTCCGGACGCGGGCTGAGCGACCTGTACGTCGCGCTGTCGCGACCCACGCGCCGGCTCGTCGTCGTCCACGCCGAGCCGTTGCCGGCCGGGCTCGACGGCCTGTCGCCCTGGGGAGGCGCGGCCGACCACTAGGGTGGCGCCGACGGTGCGGGGGACGCACCGCGGACAGGGGGGTCGTCGTGCTGTTCTTCGGCTGGGGCGGTCGCTCCATGTCCCGCCAGTTCTCACCCACCCAGGCGGTGGTGCTGAGCTACCGGTACTTCCACCTGTTCTTCGTGCTGCAGGTGGCGTTCGGCTCGCGCTTCCAGCTGGCCACGCACACCGAGCAGGGCTGGGCCAGCCGCCCGATCACCGAGGACGAGGCCCGCACCCTGCTCGGCGGCGAGACGCTCGAACCGCCGCTGTGGCGCCGCTTCGGGCTGCTGATCGCGCTGGCCGCCGTCGCCCTGGTGCTGGTGGTCGCCGCCGTGGTGTCGTCGATCGGCGGCTGAACCACCCGCGCGCCACCGCCCACGCGGACGCGCCGGCCGCGACGTACGGTGGGGAGGTGAGCCTCGTCCCCTCGCCCCCCGACCACCTGCCCACCACGCTGGGCGCCCTGCGCGCCAGCGGTCACGTGCACCGCCCGGTGAAAGGCGAGATGCGGCACAACCTGCTCGCGCTGCTCGACGGCGACCGGCCCCGCTTCGAGGGCATCGTCGGCTTCGAGCAGACCGTGCTCCCCGAGCTCGAGCGCGCGCTGCTCGCCGGCCACGACGTCGTCCTGCTGGGCGAGCGCGGCCAGGGCAAGACGCGCCTGATCCGATCCCTGGTGGCGCTGCTCGACGAGTGGACCCCGGTGATCGAGGGCGCCGAGCTCGGCGAGCACCCCTACGAGCCGATCACGCCGACGTCCCGGCGACGGGCGGCCGAGCTGGGCGACGACCTGCCCGTGGCCTGGCGCCACCGCAGCGACCGGTACAGCGAGAAGCTCGCGACGCCGGACACCAGCGTCGGAGACCTGATCGGCGACGTCGACCCGGTGCGCGTGGCCCAGGGGCGCACGCTGGGCGACCCCGAGACCATCCACTTCGGCCTGGTGCCTCGCACCCACCGCGGCATCTTCGCCGTCAACGAGCTGCCCGACCTGGCCGAGCGCATCCAGGTGGCGCTGCTCAACGTGCTGGAGGAGCGCGACGTCCAGGTGCGCGGGTACCAGCTGCGGCTGCCGCTCGACCTGCTGCTCGTGGCCAGCGCCAACCCTGAGGACTACACCAACCGCGGCCGCATCATCACGCCGCTGAAGGACCGCTTCGGCGCCGAGATCCGCACGCACTACCCGCTCGACCTGGACGACGAGATCGCACTGGTGCGCCAGGAGGCCGTCCTGGTCGCCGACGTCCCCGACCACGTCCTCGAGGTCGTGGCGCGCTTCACCCGGGCGGTTCGCGAGTCGCCGTCGGTCGACCCGCGCTCGGGCGTCTCGGCGCGGTTCGCCGTCGCGGCCGCCGAGACGGTGTCGGCGGCGGCGCTGCGCCGCGGCGCGCTGCGGGGAGAGGCCGACCCGGTCGCCCGCGTCGGCGACACCGAGCCGGTCGTGGGGACGCTGCGCGGCAAGGTCGAGTTCGAGAGCGGCGAGGAAGGACGCGAGGTCGAGGTGCTCGCGCACCTGCTGCGCACGGCCGTCGCCGAGACGTTCCGGGCGCGCCTGGGTGGCGTCGACCTCAGCGGGTTCGTCGAGCTGGTGGCCGACGGCAGCAGCGTCGAGACCGGCGAGCTGGTCACGTCGGCCGAGGTGCTGCAGCAGGTGGGCACCGTGGCCGGGCTGGCCAAGGTGCTCGACCGGCTGGGGCTGGACGGCGCGGCCGGGCCGGCGCACGCGGCGTCCGGGGTCGACCTGGTGCTCGAGGGCCTGCACCTGACCCGACGGCTGGCCAAGGACACCACCGACGACGGCCGCACGGTCTACGGCGGCTGAGCGTGGCGGCGCACCCCGGGCACGGCCGGCGCAGCCGCTACGGCGCGTGGCAGGGCGGCGCCGACCCGCTGGCGCCGCCGTACGACGTCCGGGCACCGGTCGACGCGCTCGGCGACGAGGTGCGGGCGGGCGCCAGCCTGCGCGACGCCCTGCGC
>NZ_BAAGXY010000103.1:0-6920 GCF_054779595.1 Angustibacter peucedani | reverse complement strand
CGCGGCAGGGCGCGCTCGACCTCGGCCGCCGGGCGCGTGCCGCCGAGCACGAGCAGGTCGGCGAGCACCGCCGCGGGATCGCCACGTCCGGCCAGGGCGCGGCGGGCCGGCACGGGCTGCTCGCGGTGCAGCGCGGCGGCGGCCACGGGGCCGAGCACGTCCTGCACGGCCGCCACGGTGAAGCCGGCGAGGTCGTGGGCCAGCGCGGCGGCGGTGCCGTCGTCCAGCACCGGCGGCGGGCTGCTGGGCGGGCGCTCGCTCACGGGAACCACGGTAGTGCGTGGCTCCCGGTCCCCCCGGACGCAGCGCGCCCCTCGACCGACGGGCGGGCGAGGGGCGCGGTGCGGGCGGAGGTCAGCGCGTGCGCGCCGCCTCCTCGTCCGCCGCGGCGGCGTCCGCCTCGGTGACCTCGGTGCCCTCGGTGCCGGCCTCGGCGTCGACGGCCTGGCCGGGGACCGTGCTGGCGGTGCCGTCGTCACCGGTGCCGGCGAGCTCCTCGCCGGCGTCCGTGGCGTCGTCGCCGAAGGAGATGTCGCGGCGCTTGCTGATCGCGACCACGGTGATGATGATGACCACCGCGACCCCGGCGATGCCGTAGCGGATCGGGCCGCTGGCGTCCTTGCCGATGGTGAGCTGGACGATGGCCGGCGCGATGAGCACGGCGACCAGGTTCATCACCTTGATCAGGGGGTTGATGGCCGGGCCGGCGGTGTCCTTGAACGGGTCGCCGACGGTGTCGCCGATGACCGTGGCGGCGTGCGCCTCGGAGCCCTTGCCGCCGTGGTTGCCGTCCTCGACGATCTTCTTCGCGTTGTCCCACGCGCCACCGCTGTTGGCCAGGAAGACGGCCATCAGGACGCCGGTGCTGATCGCGCCCGCGAGGTAGCCCGCCAGCGGGCCGATGCCGAGGCCGAAGCCGACGGCGATCGGGGCCAGCGCGGCCATCAGGCCGGGGGTCGCCAGCTCGCGCAGCGAGTCACGGGTGCAGATGTCGACGACGCGGCCGTACTCGGGCTTCTCGGTGCCGTCCATGATCCCGGGGTGCTCGCGGAACTGGCGGCGCACCTCGAAGACGATGGCGCCGGCCGCGCGGGTCACCGCGTTGATGGCCAGGCCGCTGAACATGAACACCACGGCCGCACCGAGGATCACGCCGAACAGGTTGGACGGCGTGATGACCTGGAAGTCGAGCAGCGCCACGCGGGCGGCGGTCGTCAGCTGGTCGGCGTTGACGCCGGCGTTGCTGATGGCCGTGCCGGCCGCGTCGGTGTACGAGCCGAACAGCGCCGTGGCGGCGAGGACGGCGGTCGCGATCGCGATGCCCTTGGTGATGGCCTTGGTGGTGTTGCCCACCGCGTCGAGCTCGGTGAGGATCTGGGCGCCCTCGCCGTCGACGTCGCCCGACATCTCGGCGATGCCCTGCGCGTTGTCGCTGACCGGGCCGAAGGTGTCCATGGCGACGATGACGCCGACCGTGGTGAGCAGGCCGCAGCCGGCGAGCGCGATGAGGAACAGCGACAGGATCACGGTGCTGCCGCCGAGCACGAAGGCCAGGTATACCGCGCCGCCGATGATGACGGCGGTGTAGACGGCCGACTCGAGGCCCACGCCGATGCCCGACAGGACGACCGTGGCCGCGCCGGTGAGCGAGGTGCGGGCGACGTCCTTGGTGGGACGGTCCTCGGTGCCGGTGAAGTAGCCGGTGAGCCACAGGATGATGCCGGCGAGGACGATGCCGAGCGCGACGGCCGCGGTGGCCACCAGGCGCGGGTCGCCCTGGAGGGTGACGACGTCCGTGCCGGCGTTGTCGAGGTCGGCGAAGGACGACGGGAGGTAGAGGAACGCCGCGATGCCGCAGAGCACGGCGCTGACGGCGGCGGAGATGTAGAAGCCGCGGTTGATGGCGGTCAGGCCGCTCTCGCCGGCGCGGGGCTTGACGATGAAGACACCGAGCACCGCGGTGATGGCGCCGATCGCCGGGACGATCAGCGGGAAGACCAGGCCGGCGTCGCCGAAGGCCGCCTTGCCGAGGATCAGCGCGGCGACGAGCGTCACGGCGTAGGACTCGAACAGGTCGGCCGCCATGCCGGCGCAGTCGCCGACGTTGTCGCCGACGTTGTCGGCGATGGTGGCCGCGTTGCGCGGGTCGTCCTCGGGGATGTTCTGCTCGACCTTGCCGACCAGGTCGGCGCCGACGTCGGCGGCCTTGGTGAAGATGCCGCCGCCGACGCGCATGAACATCGCGAGCAGCGCGGCGCCGAAGCCGAAGCCCTCGAGCACCTTGGGGGCGTCGCCCTTGTAGACGAAGACGACGATCGAGGCGCCGAGCAGGCCGAGGCCGACCGTGGCCATGCCGACCGTGCCGCCGGTGCGGAACGCGACGCGCATGCCGCCGTCGCGGTCGCCGTGGCGCGCGGCCTCGGCGACGCGGACGTTGGCGCGCACGGCGAGGGACATGCCCAGGTAGCCGATCGTCGCCGAGAACAGCGCGCCGAGGACGAAGAAGCCGGACCGGCCGAAGCGGACGCCGCTCGAGTCGGCCGGCAGCGCCAGCAGCAGGAAGAACACGACGACGACGAAGATGCCGAGCGTGCGGAACTGGCGGGTCAGGTACGCCGAGGCGCCCTCCTGGACCGCCCGTCCGATCTCCTGCATCCGCTCGGTGCCCTCGCTCGCGGCGAGCACCTGCCGGCGGAAGGACACCGCCGTGATCAGGGCCAGCACCGCGATGACGGCGACGACGACGACGTAGGTCAGGTTGGCACCGGTGATCGTGGCACCTTCAGCGGCCTGGGTCAGCCCGCGCATCAGCGTCCTCCTAGACGTGGTGGACGTCCCCTCTGCGTGGCCGGGCGCACGGCATCGGCGCCCCTGCCGGGGGACGTTCGTGACGGACTGTATCGGTGCGTCCCACGTCGTGGAAGCAGAGGCAGGTCGCGGATCTGCAACGAAGGGTCAGGCGACCCAGGACAGCCGCAGCACGGTCTGCCCGTCCCGCTCCTCGACCGAGGTGTCGTCGGTCAGGCCGGCCAGGACGGCGCGGGGCAGCGCCTCCTCCGGCGAGCCCGAGGACGCCGGCACCGGCCAGACGCGGGCCACCAGACCCGGCCCGGCGTCGTCCAGCTCGAGGGTGACGGTGTCGGTGTCGCGGGCGGCCGCGAGCGCCAGCGCGCAGGCCTCGCCGACCCCCTGGCGGACCGACTCGACCAGGTCCTCGGGCCAGCCAGCCCGCCGGGCGACGGTGACGGCCACCAGCCGGGCGGTGCGGACGTGGACCGGCAGCGCCCTGAACGCCAAGCGCACCGTGCCCGAGCCCGCCCCCATGCCGGCTCGGCTCAGGTTCCGGACTCGGTGGGTTGCGCGGCCAGCGCCTCGTCGACGGAGTCGTGGATGGCGAACACCTTGGTCAGACCGGTGATCCGGAAGACCTTCAGCACGCGCTCCTGCGAGCACACCAGGTGCAGCGAGCCGCCCTGGGTGCGCACCCGCTTCAGACCGCCCACGAGGACGCCGAGGCCGGTGGAGTCGAGGAACTCGACGCCCTGCATGTCGACCACGAGGTGGTGGTGACCGGCCGCCACGAGCGTGTTGAGCTGGTCGCGCAGCGCCGGGGCGCTGTAGACGTCGATCTCGCCGCTGACCTCGACGATCATGCGCCCGCCCTGCTCACGGGTCCCCACGGACAGATCCACGTTTCCTCCAGTGCCCCTCGTGACTGCGCGCCATCTAACCACCACCCTAGGTGGCGTCGCACCCGCAGCGAACCCCCTGTCACCTGCAGGTTGCAGCATGGGGGCGTGACGAGCGGCGCCGCAGGACAGCTGCCGGGCGGCGGGCGGCCGCCGGCGGCCTTGCTGGAGGTCGTGCGGGCCCGCGGCGCGCGCGACGAACGGGTGCGGCACGTCGAGCACCTGGCAGCCCGCAAGGGGCGGCCCGCGCCCTGGCCGGGCTGGGTCGACCCGGAGGTCGTGGGCGCGCTGCGGGCGGCCGGGGTGCGCCAGCCGTGGGAGCACCAGGCGCGGGCGGCCGACCTCGCGCACGCCGGTCGGCACGTGGTGGTGGCGACGGGCACGGCGAGCGGCAAGTCGCTGGCCTACCTGCTGCCCGCGCTGACCGCGGCCCGGCGGGACGTCGGCACCGGGCTGGGCGTCCACCGGCCGACCACGCTGTACCTGGCGCCGACCAAGGCGCTGGCCGCCGACCAGCTGGCCCGGCTGCACGGGCTGGGCGTGCCCGGGGTGCGGGCAGCCACCTACGACGGCGACACCCCGCCGGACGAGCGGCGCTGGGTGCGCGACCACGCCTCCTACGTCCTGACCAACCCCGACCTGCTGCACCACGCGCTGCTGCCGGGCCACGAGCGGTGGGGTCGGTTCCTGCGCGGGCTCGAGCTGGTGGTCGTCGACGAGTGCCACCACTACCGCGGCGTCTTCGGCTCGCACGTCGCCGCGGTGCTGCGGCGGCTGCGCCGGGTGGCCGCGCGGCACGGCGCGCACCCGACGTTCGTGCTGGCCTCGGCCACGGTGTCGTCGCCGGCCGAGCACGCCCAGCGGCTGGTCGGCCTGCCGTTCGAGGCGGTGACGGACGACGCCTCGCCCCGCGGCGCCACGGACGTCGTGCTCTGGGAGCCACCGCTGCTGCCGGGCGGTGGCGAGCACGACGCGCCGACCCGCCGCAGCGCCGGCGCCGAGGTGGCCGACCTGCTGACGGACCTGACGACGTCCGGGGTGCGCACGCTGGCCTTCGTGCGCTCGCGGCGCGGGGTCGAGCAGGTGGCGGCCACCGCGCGGCGGCTGCTGCGCGAGGTCGACCCGGAGCTCGCGCCGCGGGTGGCGGCCTACCGCGGCGGCTACCTGCCCGAGGAGCGCCGGGCGCTCGAGGACGGCCTGCGGTCCGGACGGCTGCTCGGCGTCGCCGCCACGAACGCGCTCGAGCTGGGCGTCGACATCGCCGGGCTGGACGCGGTGCTGCTGGCCGGCTGGCCCGGGCGACGAGCGTCCTTGTGGCAGCAGGTCGGGCGGGCCGGGCGGGCCGCCCAGGACGCGCTGGCGGTGCTCGTCGCGGCCGACGACCCGCTCGACACCTACCTGGTGCACCACCCCGAGGCGGTGTTCGGCGCCCCGGTCGAGGCCACCGTGCTCGACCCCGACAACCCGTACGTGCTGGCGCCGCACCTGGCCGCGGCCGCCGCGGAGCTGCCGATCACGCCGGACGACGTCGCGTCGTTCGGGCCGGGCGCGCGCGAGCTGCTCGACCTGCTCGTGGCGCGCGGGGTGCTGCGGCGTCGTCCGGCCGGGTGGTTCTGGGCCCGCAGCGACCGCGCCACCGAGCACCTCGACCTGCGCGGCGTCGGCGGCGCGGCGTTCCGCGTGGTCGAGGACCCGACCGGGCGGGTGCTGGGCACGGTCGGCGCCGGCGCCGCCGACAGCACCGTGCACGAGGGGGCGGTGTACGTGCACCAGGGCGAGAGCTTCGTGGTGCTGCACCTGGACCTCGCCGAGCGCGTCGCACTGGTCGAGCGGCAGGCGCCCGGTTGGACGACGCACGCCCGCTCGGTGACCGACGTCCGGCTGCTCGAGGTGCTGCGCGAGCAGCGCTGGGGGGACGTCGAGGTGGCGTTCGGGGTGGTGCGGGTGACCACGCAGGTCGTGTCCTACCTGCGCCGACGGCTGTTCACCGGCGAGGTGCTCGGCGAGGAGCCGCTGGCCCTGCCGCCGCGCGACCTGACCACCAAGGCGGTCTGGTGGACCGCGCCGCCCGCGGTGCTCGCCCGCGCCGGCGTGCCGGCGTCCGACCTGCCGGGAGCGCTGCACGCCGCCGAGCACGCGGCGATCGGCCTGCTGCCCCTGCTGGCGACGTGCGACCGCTGGGACGTCGGCGGCGTCTCGACCGCGCTGCACCCCGACACCGGCCTGCCCACGGTCGTCGTGCACGACGGCCACCCCGGTGGTGCGGGCTTCGCAGAGCGCGGCTACGCCACCCTGCGCGAGTGGCTGCAGGCGACGCACGACGCGGTCAGCGGCTGCGGCTGCCCGGTCGGGTGCCCCTCGTGCGTGCAGTCGCCCAAGTGCGGCAACGGCAACGAACCGCTCGACAAGGCGGGCGCGCTGCGGGTGCTGCGCCTGCTCCTCGACAGCTGAGCCCGGTCGGGCCCCTCGCTCGACGGGCCGGACCGTCCCCCGCGCACTACCCTCGCTGTGACCTGGCAGCGGCGGCATCGCCGCGGCGGACGGAGGGACACCATGCTCGCGCTCGGCATCATCTGCCTGATCATCGCGGCGGCGCTCGTCATCGGCGTGCTGGTCACCGGCACCTCGCAGGAGATCGTCTTCGACTCCACCGTGGGCAACTTCACGACGCAACCCGTGTGGGTCTTCCTCTCGGGTGCGGCGGCGATGCTGCTCGTGCTGCTCGGCCTGTCGTTCTTCGGTCGCGGCACCCGCCGTCGCGTCGCGCGGCGCAAGGAGATGAAGCGGCTGCGCCGGGTCGAGGAAGAGCACGTCAGCGGTCCGGTGCCCACCACGCGCACCGACCCCGCGGCCGGCACCGTGCCCGCCCGTGACGGCTACGACGAGCCCGACCGCGAGCTCGTCCGCGAGCCCCGCACCGGCACCGCCGCCCCGACCACCGAGACCTACCGGACCGGCGAGCCCACCGACCTGACCGCCCACGAGCGGCCGGCCACCACCACGACCGACGACGCCCGGCACCGCGAGGTCTGACCCTTCGAACGGTCCCGGAGGGCCAGGGTCGGCCGACCGGGGCTGACCGGCGTGCGCCCGTGCGGTGGCGCGCCCGACCCTCCCGGCCGGCCCGGCGGGTCGCACCGTCGCCGTCGTCCAGGCGTCGGTGCCGTCGACGTGGCAGGCCTCGAGCCGCGCGCCCTGCGCGGCGGCGACGCGCACGGCGGCCGCGCATCG
>NZ_BAAGXY010000102.1:0-5155 GCF_054779595.1 Angustibacter peucedani | reverse complement strand
CCGGGCGCGCCGACGCCCGCGCCGCGCTGGGCGTGCGGGACGACGCGGCGGTGCTGCTGTTCGTCGGCCGGATCCAGCCCCTCAAGGCGCCGGACGTGCTGCTGCGCGCCGCGGCCGAGCTGCTGGCCGAGCGGCCCGACCTGCGCTCTCGCCTCGTGGTCGCGGTGGTCGGCGGACCCAGCGGGTCGGGCCTGGCCCGGCCCGAGTCCCTCGTGCAGCTGGCCCGCGAGCTCGGGGTCGCGGACGTCGCCCGGTTCGAGCCGCCGGCCGCGGGGCAGCGGCTCGTGCAGTGGTACCGCGCGGCCGACGTCGTGGCGGTGCCGTCGTACAGCGAGTCGTTCGGGCTGGTCGCGCTGGAGGCGCAGGCGTGCGGCACGCCGGTCGTGGCCGCCGACGTCGGGGGGCTGCGCGACGCGGTCGCGGACGGCCGCAGCGGCCTCCTGGTGCCCGACCACGACCCGCGCACCTGGGCGCACCGGCTCGGCGAGCTGCTGCTGGACGACGCGGGCCGGCTCGCGCTCGGCCGCGGCGCCGTCGAGCACGCCGCCGGGTTCAGCTGGGACCACACCGTCGAGGGGCTGCAGCAGGCGTACTCCGCCGTGCTGTCGGTAGGGTCGGCCGCGTGACGCGGACGCGGGACGAGGTCGTGCAGCTCGTGCTCGACTCCCTCTCGGCGTCCGAGGTCGACCACGAGCTGGGCGGTCGCCCCGGCGAGGTCGTGGCGACGCTGCCCGGCGAGCACAAGCTGCGCACCACGGTGTCGCTGCTGGTCGGCGACCACTCGCTGTCGGCGTCCGCGTTCGTGATCCGGCACCCGGACGAGAACGAGGCCGAGCTGCACCGGTGGCTGCTGCGGCGCAACGCCCGGCTGCAGGGGATCGCGTTCGCGGTCGACGGCGAGGGCGACGTCTACCTGGTCGGCCGGCTGCCGCTGGTGGGGGTGACGCAGGAGTCGCTCGACGCGCTGCTGGGCGCCCTGCTCGACACCGCCGACTCCTCGTTCGACCCGCTGCTGACGATCGGGTTCTTGTCGTCGATGAAGCGCGAGTGGGCCTGGCGCACCTCGCGCGGGGAGTCGACGCGCAACCTCGAGGCCTTCCGCCACCTGCTCGCCTCGGACGACGACGAGGCGGCTCGCTAGGCTCTGCCGCATGAGCGACGCGCCGCACACGCTGGTCCTGCTCCGTCACGGCGAGAGCACCTGGAACGCCCAGAACCTCTTCACCGGCTGGGTCGACGTCCCCCTGTCGGAGAAGGGGGAGGCCGAGGCGCGCCACGGCGGCGAGCTGCTGCGCGACCACGGTCCGCTGCCCGACGTCGTCCACACCTCGTTGCTGCGGCGCGCCATCACCACGGCGAACGTCGCGCTCGACGGCGCCGACCGGCACTGGATCCCGGTGCGGCGCAGCTGGCGGCTCAACGAGCGGCACTACGGCGCGCTGCAGGGCAAGGACAAGAAGCAGACGCTCGAGGAGTTCGGCGAGGAGCAGTTCATGCTCTGGCGCCGCTCGTACGACGTGCCCCCGCCGCCGCTGGACGACGACTCGGAGTTCTCGCAGGCGCACGACGTCCGCTACGCCGACCTGGGTGCCGCGGCGCCGCGCGCGGAATGCCTCGCCGACGTCCTCGAGCGCTTCCTCCCCTACTGGGAGAACGCGATCGTGCCCGACCTGCGCGACGGGCACACGGTGCTGGTGGCCGCGCACGGCAACTCGCTGCGCGCGCTCGTGAAGCACCTCGACGGCATCGACGACCAGACCATCGCCGGGCTCAACATCCCCACGGGCATGCCGCTGGTCTACCGGCTCGACGCCGACCTGCAGCCGCTCGTCGCGGGCGGCGAGTACCTCGACCCGGACGCCGCGGCCGCAGCGGCTGAGGCCGTGGCGCAGCAGGGGCGCTAACCGCCGTCCGCCCTCAACTCAGGCCGGGTCGGCGTCCAGGTGGTCGCGGGCCCACAGCGCGGCGCTCGTGCGGTCGGCCACGCCGATCTGCCGGAACACGCGGCCGAGGTGCGCCTTGACCGTGCGCTCGCTGATGCCCAGGGCCCGGCCGATCTGCTTGTTGGCCAGCCCGTCCGCGACCAGCCGCAGCACCTGCACCTCGCGCGCGCTGAGCGCGTCGGCGGGGCGCTCGCCCGGGCTCGACGGCAGCAGCACGCGCGCCACCCGTGGGTCGAGCGGGACGTGCCCGGCTGCCGCGGACCGCACCGCGCTCAGCAGCTCGGGCGGCTCGCAGTCCTTGAGCAGGTAGCCGATCGCGCCGGCGCCCAGGGCCTCGCTGACGCGCGCCCGGTCGCTGAACGACGTCAGCACCACGACCTTGGACGACGGCGACGCGGCCGTGATCGCGCGGGTGGCCTCGACGCCGTCCATGACCGGCATCGACAGGTCCATCAGCACGACGTCGGGTGCGAGCTCGGCCACGGCCGCGACCGCCTCGCGCCCGTCGGCCGCCTGGCCCACGACGACGACGTCCTCGCTCGCGCTGAGCAGCGTCACCAGCCCGGCGCGCACCATCTGGTGGTCGTCGACGACCAGCACCGTCGTGGTCATGCCTCCCCCTCCACCGGGACGACGAGCCGCCACCGGGTGCCGGAGCCGGGCGCGGACGCCACGGCCAGGTCTGCTCCTGCGGTGCTCGCGACGTCCGCCACGAGCGAGAGCCCGAAGTGGCCCTCCTCGGGCTCGGCCAGCCGGGCCGCGACGTCGAAACCGCGCCCGTCGTCGTCCACCTCGAGCACGACGTGGTCGCCGTCGCGGCGCAGGGTGACGGTGGCCCGGCACGGCGCCGCGTGCTGCGCGCTGTTGCGCAGCAGCTCCTGCGTGACGCGGTAGACCAGCCGGTCCTGCTCGGCGGTCAGCGCCAGCTCGGCGGGCGGCGGGACGTCGAGCCGCACGTCGACCTGCCGTCCGCGCAGGCTCTGCGCCAGGTCGGTGAGCGCGGCACCCAGCCCGGCGCCGGCCAGGCTCGGCGGGTAGATGTCGACCAGCAGCGAGCGCAGCGCCCGGATGCTCGAGCGCACGCTGCCCGCGGCGGCCTGCAGCTCCTGCGACAGCTCGGGCTGGTGGGCGGCGTCGGCGCGCGCGGCGGCCCCTGCCACGGCGAACGACGTGGCGGCGAGCTCCTGCACCGGGCCGTCGTGCAGGGTGGCCGCGACGCGGCGGCGCTCCTCGGTCGAGGCGTCGACCGCGCGCTCCAGCAGCAGCTCGCGCTGGCCCTGGGCGCGCTGCAGGCGCCGGGTGAGGTGCCAGAGCAGCGGCACGACCAGCACGACCAGCAGCAGCAGGCTGCTCAGGGTCACGCCCGCGAAGCCGCGCCCGAGCTGGCTCGCCCGCTGCCCCACCGACTGGTAGGGCGCGTACATCTCGAACAGCGCTTCCTTGCCGGTCGGCGTCCACACCGGGCGGTAGACCTCGAGCAGGCGGTCGCCGGTCTCGAACACGTTCTCGGCCGCGGTCAGGTCGGAGACCTCGGCCTGGGTGCGCGGCGACGCGAGCACCTCGCGCTGCTCGGCGTCCAGCGCGAACGTCCGCCCGACCAGCTGCGGCTCGTCGGCGTACAGCACGGTGCCGTCGGTGCCCCAGATCTTGACCCGCACGACGTTGGGGCCGAGCACCCGCTGGCGCACGACGGCGTCCATCGCGGCGACGGCCTTGGCGTCGCCCGTCAGCAGCGCGTCGGTGACCGCGGGCTGGATCACGGCCTCGGCCAGGACGTCGGCCGTGGTCGCCGCGTCGTTGACCGCCTCGCGCTCGGCCAGCCGCTGGGCCGCGAGCGCGCCGAGCACGCCGACGACGACCAGCACGACGAGCACGCCCGCGACGAGCTGGGCGAGCACCGGGCCCACGCGCACCGGGCGCTCGGGCGCGGCGACGCGCTCGGGGCGCGACAGCGTGACCCACGCCGGGCTCGCGGCAGGGGTCGACCCCGCACCGGCGTCCGGTGCGGGGTCGTGAGCCGTGGGGAGCGGCTCAGTCGTCGGATCCGTGGCCACCCGAGCCCTTCCCGCTGCCGCCGTGGTCGTCGCCGGCGTCGTGGGACGCGCCGTCGTCGCTGCCGCCGCGGCCCGAGCCGGAGCCCGAGGAGCCGGAGCCCGAGGAGCCGGAGCCCGACGAACCGCCGTGGTCGTCGCCGGCGTCGTGCGTGGCCGGGTCGTCGGACCCGCTGCGCGTGCCGCCGTGGTCGTCGTTCGCGTCGTGGGTGGCCGGGTCGTCGGCGCCGCCGCGGCCGCTGCCGCCGCTGCCGCCGCTGCCCCGGTTGCGGCCGTGGTCGTCACCGGCGTCGTGGGTGGACGACGGCGAGTGCGTGGCGGTCGCCGTCGGTGAGGACGTCGGGCTGCTCGTCGTGCTCGGGGAGCTGGTGCGCAGCACCTGGGCGCTGTCCGGCGTCCGCACCGGGACGTCGCGGGAGAACGAGGCGTTGCCGAGCAGGCCGGTGGCGGCCGGCACGACCGCGACGGCCACGGCGAGCGGGTAGAGCAGGGTGGTCTTCTTCATGTCAGGGGTCCTTCCTGGGATCGATTGTGACCGACGCGGGCGTCAGCCGATGGCGAGAACGCCGCGGCAGGTGGCGCCGGTGGTGGTGTTGCGGGCGTAGCCGACGAGGTGGTCGGTGCCGCTGCGGTCGGTGACCAGGCGGAGCACCTCGAACGACGGCGAGGCGCCGGCAGTGCGGTGGCTGCCCTTGTAGACGGTCGTGCCGTTGTCGCTGATCGTCACGGCCCACAGCTGGCCCCGACGTCCGGCCTCGACCTCGTACTCGACCTGCAGGCGCGAGCCCTCGTCGCCCGCCTTGAGCTTCCAGTGCCCGCCGGCCGAGCAGGACCCGCTGGTGCGGACGTCCGAGCCCTTGGCCGCGGCCGGACCAGCGGTGGCCACCGCGGCCGTGGTGACCGCGGCGAGGGCCAGCGTTGCTGCGGTGAGCCTGCGTGCTGCCATCGTCGCCTCCTGGCGTCAGGGGGCCGGTGCGTCCGACCCGATGGCTCCACGGTGCGGTGCGGGCGCGGGCAGGCACCATCGGGCGATGGTCTTACGACCACCCACCCGTGCCGTGCCGGCGCGTCATCGCACCCGTCGTCGCAGCGAACCGGTCGCGATCGCGACGTCCCCGCTGCGATGACGCGTGCGATGACGCGGGGGGGGGGGGGGGGGGG
>NZ_BAAGXY010000101.1:0-4170 GCF_054779595.1 Angustibacter peucedani | reverse complement strand
CCGGGCGGGCGACCTGCAGCGCCGCGGCGGCGTCGCCGGCCTGGTCGTCGCGCAGCGCCACGACCGCGCCGCCGCCCGAGTCCTCGCCGAGCCCGACGAGCTGCACGCCCTGGGTGCTCTCGACCGCGACGGTCGCGGCGGTCGGGCCGGGCTGCTGCAGCGCGGCGTACGCCGGGTCGGCGGCGTTGTGCTCGCCCACCGCGCCCTGCACGCTCTGCGGCTTCGCCTGCCCGGCGACCCACAGCTGCTCCTTGGCGGCGTCGAGCGCCACCCAGGTGGTGCCGACCGCGGTGAGGTCGAGCGTGCTGGCGCGCAGCGCGGTGCGCGCGACCACCGCGCGCTCGAAGCCGTCGGCCGTCGGGCGCAGGGTGACGACCTGGCCGGTGGTGCCGGACGCCGCGTAGACGCTGCCGTCGACGCCGACCGCCAGCACCGCGCCGGCTCCCACCGTGGCGAGCGGGTCGGACTGGGCCGTCAGCGCGTCGACGGACTCGACCGCGCTGCTCGGGTCGACGCGCTCGGCCCACACCCTGCCGGTCGCCGGGTCGACCCGGGCGAGGGTGCCGCCGCGCAGGTCGGCGGTGTCAGGGGTGAAGACCCGCGAGCCGGGCGCGGACGACGGCGACGCGGCGAGCGGGGCCACCGCATCGTCGCGCAGCTTGGCCGTCACCGGGTCGATCGGCATGAGCTGGCCGCCGGTGCGGCTGACCGCGACGACCGCGGCGCCGTCCTGCAGCACGTCGAGCCCGGCACCGGACGCGGCCGGCGCGGCGACGCCGGCGTCCAGCTCGCCCGCGGGCTTGTTGAGCCGGCCGAAGCGGGCGTCGGCGTTGGAGGTCACCCAGACGCCGCCGTCGTGCAGGTCGGCGCGGCGGATGACCTCGCCGTCGGCGCGCACGGCGAGCGCGACGAGCATCGCCCCCGCGACGCCGACCGCGGTCGCGGACGCCACCGTCGTGCGGCGTCTGGTGAAGAACCCCATGCTGCTCAGCCCCCCTGGCTCTCGCTCGTCCGACCGGCGGCCCCCGCCGCCGTCCCCCGTGCCGGTCCCGCCGCCCGCTCGGGCAGCAGCGCGAGGTCGTGCTCGCCGACGATGCGCGTCGACAGCGCGTGCTCGACCAGCCGGGCCTTGCGGTTGCTGGCCAGCTTGGTCGGTCCGCCGTGCAGCCCGCGGATGCCGGCGTCGGCGAGCTTGCTGCAGACGTTGTCGAGCTTGCGGTTGAAGCGGGTGATGGTCCAGCCCAGCCGCTCGGCCGCCTCGGCCGACGACGGCACCTGGCCCTGGCCGCCGCCGCGGCGCAGGAAGCCCTCGCACAGCGCGACGACCAGCAGCTTCTGGTCGGGCGTGAACGACACCCGCCCGACCGTCGTCTGGCCGGTCGAGTCGTCCTGCTCGGCCTCGAACACCGCGGTGAAGGCCGGCTCGTCGACGTACAGGTCGAACTCGTACGTCGTCGGCCCGGCGGTGAACCACACGGTGAAGTGCTCGAGCGCGAGCGGCACCCGCGCACCGGGCGCGAGCCAGGCCTGGAACAGGCCCTTGTCGTCGGCGACCGTGGCGGTCAGCGTGGTGCCCACGTTGGTGAGCCACCACAGCCCGCCCTCCTCCACGACCACGAGGAAGCTGCGGTGCAGGTAGGGGTTGTCGTCGATCTCGAGGTCGCCGACCCGCCCGATCGTGAACGGCGAGCCCGCCTCGGCCAGGAACTGCTCGCCGCAGAAGTCGATGCGCACGCCCATGTCAGCCCGCCCTCCCGCAGGCCGCGTCGGACGGGTTCGACGGCACGCCCGAGCGGACGACGGTCGCGACCAGGCACAGGGCGCGGCCCTTGGCGGTGCGCACCGTCGTCGAGGCCTGCTTCGCCTGGCGCGGGGAGCCCTGCCGGGCGTCGTCCGGCGTCGGGCCGACCTGCACGCGGAAGGTGTCGCGGTCGCGGACGGGGGCGTTGTAGGTCCAGGTGAACAGCACGCCGCCCTTGACCGGCTTGGCCGTCACGCTGGGGGTCGCGGGGATGTCGACCACCGGGTCGTCGGTGGGCGTGATCGTGGCGCGGCCGGTGGCCCTCGGGTCGGGGCCGCCGTCGTCGCCGCCCTGCAGCAGCAGGACGACGAGCAGCACGACGACCAGCGCCAGGCCCCCGGCGACGGCCGGCAGCAGGTACGCCGGACGACGCCACACCGGCACCCCGGACGCGGCCTCGGACGCCGGAACCGCTTGGGCCGCAGCGGTCTGCGCGCGCCGGACGGTGGCGTCGTCGCCGTCGTCCGAGCCGGGGTGCGGACCGGTGACTGCCGGCGCGGACGTCGGCCGCGGACCGCTCACGTGCGCCGCCGGCCCGGGCGTCGCGTACGACGTGGGGTGCGGCGTGCGGCCGTCGACGGGCTGCGGGCGCGGGCCGGTGGTCGGGCGCACCGTGGGCGCGACCCGTTGTGCCGCAACGCTCTGCGGAGCCTTGACCCGGGTGCGGTCCTGCTCGTCGTCCTCGCTGGCGCCGCGGTGGCCCTCGAGCGTGGCGTTGCCGCTCTCGTCGAGCACCAGCACCTCGGTGCGGGCGAACCGCTGCTCCTGCTCGACCTGCTGCAGGGCCCGCGCGAGCTCGAGCGCGGTGCCCGGGCGGGCCTCGGGCAGCTTCGCCATCCCTTGCGCCAGAAGGCGTTCGAGGGTCTGGGGCACGTCGGCACGACCGGTGGGCGGCGGCGGGTTCTGCCGGATGCGCGGCATCAGGGCGTAGCTCGAGTTGTCGCCGCCCGGCACCTCGAACGGCGAGCGCCCGACCAGCAGGTGCCACAGCGTCGCCGACAGCGAGTAGACGTCCGCGGCGACGCTGCCGCTGCTCTGGCCGTACAGCACCTCGGGCGGCGCCCACGGCACCGAGACGCCGACGTCGTCGAGCTCGTCGTCGTCGCGCGCCCCGCGGCCGGCGATGCCGAAGTCGGTCAGGCCGGGCGCGCCGTACTGGCTCACCAGGATGTTGGCCGGCTTGATGTCGCGGTGGGTGATGCCCGCGCGGTGCGCGGTCTCGACGGCGCTGGCCACCTGGATCCCGGTGCGCAGCACCTCCTCGACCGTGAACCGCTCGCTGCGCGCGCGCATCGCGAGGTTCGGCGGCGGGTAGTACTTCATCACCATGTAGGGCCGGCCGTCGGCCGCGACCTCGGACCGGAAGATCTGCACGATGTACGGATGGTCGCCGAGGTGGGCCATGGTGTTGGCCTCGTCGGTGAACTGCTGGCGGATCGCGTCGGTGAGGCCGTCGCGCTTGAGCACCTTCACCGCAACGGGCATGCGCGGCATCTGCTGCTCGTACAGGTAGACGTCGGCGTACCCGCCGGACCCCAGCGGCTCGACGAAGACCAGGCCCGGGATCTCGGGCGCGGGCGCCGCGGCGGCGCGGGCGGTCACGGGGTCACCTCGTAGACCAGGCTGACCTCGTCGGCGAGCACCACGACGGTGCCGGGCTCGATCGCCTGCTGGTCGCCGGGACGCAGCCGCACCGGGTCCTGGCCGGGCAGCTGCACCGTGGTGCCGTTGGTCGAGCCGAGGTCGCTCACCAGCACGTGCCACCCCTCGAGGGCGAGCTGGGCGTGGTTGCGCGAGATGTCCTTGTCGGGGCTGGCGACCTTCACCACGTGCGGGCGCTCGCCGAGCGAGGCGTTGCCGGCCAGGGTGGGCGCGCGGCCGAGCAGCACCCCGCGGTCGAGCGTGACGACGTCCCCGGTCGACAGCGTCAGCACCCCGAGCGGCGGGCGCGGGGTGCGGTAGGGCGTCTGGGCCGGGACGTCACGCCCGCACACCCGGCAGTGCGTCGCGTGCGGCGGGCTCGGGTGCCCGGCCGGGCAGAGCACCGCCAGCACCTCCGGACCGGTCAGCGGCCGCTCGGCCAGCAGCGCCGCGCGGTCGACCGTCGCCTCGTCCACCTCGTCGTCCACGGCCGGTTCCGCCGACGCGACCGTTGCGTCCGACGACATGGCCGGTATGCCGACCAGTTCTTCGGACGCGACGGGGGTGGGGGTGGGCTGGGGGCGGGTGGGCAGGTCCACGTGCTGCACCGGGACGGGGGCCGGGGGCGCCGGCGGCGCGGGGGCCGGCTCTGGGGCCGGCTCGGCGTCGGGCTCGGCGCGGCGCCAGGGCACCGAGCTGATCAGCGGGCGCGGCGCGTCGGGGGCCGG
>NZ_BAAGXY010000100.1:0-546 GCF_054779595.1 Angustibacter peucedani | reverse complement strand
GGGCAAGATCAGCCTGTTATCCCCGGGGTACCTTTTATCCGTTGAGCGACGGCGCTTCCATTCAGAACCACCGGATCACTATGACCTGCTTTCGCACCTGCTCGCGCCGTCACGCTCGCAGTCAAGCTGGCTTATGCCATTGCACTAACCTCCTGATGTCCGACCAGGATTAGCCAACCTTCGTGCTCCTCCGTTACTCTTTGGGAGGAGACCGCCCCAGTCAAACTACCCACCAGACACTGTCCGCAACCCGGATTACGGGTCCACGTTAGAACACCAGCCATTAAAGGGTGGTATTTCAAGGGCGGCTCCACGCAGACTGGCGTCCACGCTTCAAAGCCTCCCACCTATCCTACACATCAAGGACCAGTGTTCAGTGTCAAGCTATAGTAAAGGTTCACGGGGTCTTTCCGTCTTGCCGCGGGTACACTGCATCTTCACAGCGAGTTCAATTTCACTGAGTCTCGGGTGGAGACAGCCTGGCCATCGTTACGCCATTCGTGCAGGTCGGAACTTACCCGACAAGGAATTTCGCTACCTTAGGAT
>NZ_BAAGXY010000099.1:0-9861 GCF_054779595.1 Angustibacter peucedani | reverse complement strand
CGCGCACGCCGCCCGCCGCGAGGCCAAGATCGCCCAGCTCGAGGTCGCCGACGCCCTGCCGGGCTGACCCGACGTCCGGCTGTCCGCCCGGCCCACCCGCCCGGCCGCACCGCGCGCGGGGCGGCGGCTGCGAGACTGGCGCCATGACCGCCCCTCGTGACTGGACGGCGCCCACGGCCACGGCCCCCGTGAGGGCGAGCGTCGTCGTCCCGGGCAGCAAGTCGCTCACCAACCGGCTGCTGGTGCTCGGGGCGCTGGCCGACGGCCCGAGCCGGCTGCGCCGTCCGCTGCGCTCGCGCGACACCCTGCTCATGGCGGACTCCCTGCGCGCGCTCGGCACCCGCATCACCGACGACGGCGAGGACTGGGTCGTCGACCCCGCCCCGCTGCGCGGCGGCGTCCGGGTCGACACCGGCCTGGCGGGCACGATCATGCGGTTCCTGCCGGCGGTCGCGGCGCTCGCCGACGGCGACGTCACGATGGACGGCGACCCGCGGGCCCGCGAGCGCCCGATGGCCCCGGTGCTGGACGCGCTGCGGACCCTCGGGGTGCAGGTGGACGACGACGGGCGCGGTGCGCTGCCCTTCGTGGTCCGCGGCCGCGGCGCGGTGCCCGGCGGCACGGTCACGCTCGACGCGTCGGCGTCCAGCCAGTTCGTCTCCGGCCTGCTGCTCGCGGCGGCCCGCTTCGACGACGGCGTCACCGTGCACCACGTCGGCAAGCCCGTGCCCAGCCAGCCGCACATCGCGATGACCGTCGAGGTGCTGCGCGACCGCGGCGTGCTGGTCGACGACGGCGAGCCCGACACCTGGCGGGTCGAGCCCGGGCCGGTCTCGGCCTTCGACCTCGAGGTCGAGCCCGACCTGTCGAACGCCGCGCCGTTCCTCGCCGCGGCGCTGGTGACGCGCGGCGAGGTCCACGTGCCCGGCTGGCCGCTGCGCACCACGCAGGCCGGCGACGGGCTGCGCGACATCCTCGACGCGATGGGCGCCGACGTCACGCTCGACCACGACGGCCTCACCGTCACCGGCACCGACGCGATCGAGGGCGTCGACGTCGACCTGCACGACGTCGGCGAGCTGACGCCCGTGGTCGCCGCCCTCGCGGCGCTGGCGCAGTCGCCGTCCTGGCTGCGGGGCGTGGCGCACCTGCGTGGGCACGAGTCCGACCGCCTGGCCGCGCTCGCCACCGAGCTGGGCGCGCTCGGCGGCGACGTCACCGAGACCGACGACGGGCTGCGGATCCGCCCGGCGTCCCTGCACGGCGGGCGGTTCGCGACCTACCACGACCACCGGATGGCGATGGCCGCCGCGGTCGTCGGCCTGGCCGTCGACGGCGTCGTGGTCGAGGACGTCGACACCACCGCCAAGACGCTGCCGCGCTTCACCGAGCGCTGGGCCGAGCTGCTGGACCCCGAGCTGCTGGACCGCACGTGAGCCGGCGCAGCGCGAGCGACTACGACGAGGACGACGTCCGCGTCCGGCCCTCGCGGCGCGGCACCCGTCCCCGCACCAAGGAACGGCCCAAGCACGAGGACGCCGACACCGGCCACGTCGTCGGCGTCGACCGCGGGCGGTACACGGCCGTCGTGGCCGAGGGTTCGGACGACGAGCGCACCGTCGTCGCCATGAAGGCGCGCGAGCTGGGGCGCAAGGGGATCGTCGTCGGTGACGAGGTGGCGCTGGTCGGCGACACCAGCGGCGAGCCCGACGCGCTGGCCCGGGTGGTGCGGGTCGAGGACCGCCGCTCGGTGCTGCGCCGCACCGCCGACGACACCGACCCCTACGAGCGGATCGTCGTGGCCAACGCCCACCAGATGGTGGTCGTCACCGCGCTGGCCGAGCCCGAGCCGCGCCCCCGCATGGTCGACCGCTGCCTGGTCGCGGCCTACGACGGCGGGCTCGACCCGCTGCTGGTGCTGACCAAGGCCGACCTCGCCGACCCGGGGCCGTTCGTGAGCAGCTACGCACCGCTCGACGTCCCGTACGTGGTCACGCGGCGCGCGGACGACGGCACGATCGTGGGGCTGGACGACGTCCTGGACCGGTTGCGCGGCAAGCGGTCCGTGCTCATCGGCCACTCCGGCGTGGGCAAGTCCACGCTGGTCAACGCGCTGGTGCCGGGGGCCGGCCGGTCGACCGGCGTGGTGAACGAGGTCACCGGGCGCGGGCGGCACACGTCGACGTCCGCGGTGGCGCTGCGGCTGCCCGGCCACGACGGCTGGGTCGTCGACACCCCGGGCGTGCGGTCGTTCGGGCTGGCCCACATCGACCTGGCGCGCATCATCAACGCCTTCCCCGACCTCGAGCCCGGAACGCAGGACTGCCCGCGCGGGTGCACGCACGACGAGCCCGAGTGCGCGCTCGACGCGTGGGTCGAGCAGGGGCACGCCGGTCCCGCCGGGCGCTCGCGGCTCGACTCGCTGCGGCGCGTGCTGCGCGCCCGTACCGGCAGCGACGGCACCACCACCGACCCCGACGACGCCTGACCCTTTCCCCCACCGAAGCCGCTTCCCCTCACCGAAGCCGCTCCGGGAGGCCCCGGAGCGGCTTCGGCGAGGGAAACCGGCTCGGGTGAGGGAACGAGGTCAGCCGCCGGGGGTGGTGTTGGCGACGACGTCCTTCCAGACGGCGTCCGAGCCCGCCTCGCCGGTGCGCACGACCCAGCCGGTGGCGGCCAGCGACGCCGCGAGCACCAGGACGCCGACGACCACCGGGACGGCGCCGGTCAGGTTCCGCACCAGGGCCACGAGCACGGCCGCCACGAGCAGGCCGATCGTGAACCACAGCATCTTGTCGCCGAGCTCGACGTGGCGGTCGACGGCGGGCGAGCTGCCGATCCGGTCGAGCAGCTTCTCCCCGCTCTCCTTGGCCACGAAGGTCACGCCGACGAGCAGCGCGTCCACGACGGCGACCGGCCACGCGAGCCGGGCGCGCCACCGCGGCACGAACGCGACGACGGTCGTGACGAGTGCCATGAGCGGCACCCCGATCACGACGGCGTGGATCACCAGGACGTGCACGGGCAGGCCGCGGAAGGTGTCGAGCACGAGCGTCTCCTCGGGTCGGCGGTCGTAGGAAGAACGGGCGAAGCCCCCTGGACGGTTCAGCCGAGGTCGACGCTGCCGCCGGAGCGCCAGTAGACCCCGGCCTCACGGGTCATGAACCCCTCGTCGACGAGGTAGCGGCGCAGCGCCGCGACGTCGGGGTGGAACGCGCGCAGCAGCACGTTGACCTCGCGCTCGGGGTAGCGCTGCCCGACGTCGAAGACCTGCACCAGCCGGTCCAGCACCACGAGCCGCTTGGCCCGGCGGGCCGGGATCGAGCGCAGCGCGCCGTCGTCGTCCAGGAACCGGCGCAGCACGGCGTCGCGCTCGGACTCGGTCCCGGTGCTCACCGGCCTCACGCTACCCACGGCTCGCGGGTCCCGGGGGTCGGCGCACCTGCGCGGTAGGTTGCCGAGGTGCCGACCTACGACGACGACCTCCGCCTCGCGCACGTCATCGCCGACCAGGTCGACGGGCTGACGATGGACCGGTTCCGCTCGGTCGATCTCACCGTCGAGACCAAGCCCGACCTGACGCCGGTCAGCGACGCCGACCTGCGGGCCGAGGAGCTCGTGCGCTCGCAGCTCAAGCGCACCCGCCCCCGCGACGCGGTCGCCGGCGAGGAGATGGACACCACCGGCCACGGCCCGCGCCGCTGGGTGGTCGACCCCATCGACGGCACCAAGAACTTCGTGCGCGGCGTCCCGGTGTGGGCCACGCTCATCGCGCTGGTCGACGACGGCTTCCCGGTCCTCGGCGTCGTGTCGGCGCCGGCGCTGCAACGCCGCTGGTGGGCCGCCACCGGCTCGGGCGCGTGGTCCGGGCGCAGCCTGTCCAAGGCCACCCGGCTGCAGGTCTCGAAGGTCGCCACGCTGGACGACGCGTCGCTGTCGTACTCGAGCCTGGACGGCTGGGAGCAGCAGGGCCGCCAGGACGCCTTCCTCGGGCTGACCCGTCGCTGCTGGCGCACGCGGGCCTACGGCGACTTCTGGTCGTACTGCCTGGTGGCCGAGGGGGCGGTCGACATCGCGTGCGAGCCCGAGCTCGCGGTGCACGACATGGCCGCGCTGGTGCCGGTCGTGACCGAGGCCGGCGGCGACTTCACCTCGCTGGACGGCGACCCCGGCCCCTGGGGCGGCAACGCGGTCGCCACCAACGGCCTGCTGCACGAGCAGGTCCTGCAGGCCCTGGCCACGGCCACCGACGGCAGCGAGAGCCCGGACGACGAGGGCTGACCTTCCGTACCCTTGCGGGTACGTACCCGATCGGGTACATTCGTCGGCATGGACGCGGTGCTGCAGGCGTTGGCCGACCCGAGCCGGCGCACGGTGCTCGAGATCCTGCGCGACCACCCGGCCACGGCCGGCGAGCTCGCCGACGCCCTGCCCATCGCCCGTCCCGGCGTCTCGCGCCACCTGCGGGTGCTGCGCGAGGCCGGGCTGGTCGACGTCCGGCAGGACGCGCAGCGGCGCATCTACACGCTGCGCCCGCAGGCCCTCGTCGAGGTCGACGACTGGCTGGAGGGATACCGCGCCTTGTGGCAGAACAGGTTCGCGGCCTTGCACACCGAGGTCGCCCGAGGGAAGAAGGCTCGACGATGACCGTCATCGGCACCATGAGAGATCTCGACGGCAGCCGCGGCGCCGTGCGCGTCGAGGACGTCTACGACACCCCGGTCCACGACCTGTGGGAAGCCTGCACCACGCCCGAGCGGCTGGCCCGCTGGATCGCCGAGGTGCAGGGCGACGACCTGCGCGAGGGCGGCACGGTGCGGCTGCTGTTCACCAGCACCTGGGACGGCCCGGCGCGCATCGACGTCTGCGACGCGCCGCACCACCTGCTCGTCACCACCGAGCCCGGCACGGACGACGAGGCGCAGATCGAGGCGTGGCTGACCGCCGAGGGCGACCGCACCCGGCTGGTGGTCGAGGAGCGCGGCCTGCCCCTGGGCGAGCTGCACTTCCACGGCGCCGGCTGGCAGGCGCACCTGGAGGACCTCGGCCGCTCGCTCGCCGCCGACGGTCCCGTGCACGAGGGCTGGAGCGCGCAGCAGCCGTCCGCGGCGTGGCACGAGCGCTGGACCGAGCTGCAGCCCGAGTACCCGCCGATGACGACCGCCTGATGTCGGACCGCATCCGGTTCGACGGCCCGACCGTCGACGCGCCGGACGCCCTGGCGCTCGCGCAGTTCTACGCCACGATCACCGGCGGGGTCGCCACCGGCACCGTGCACTGGGCCGCCGCCTCGACACCCGACGGCGTCATCGCGGTGCAGCAGGTGGAGGGCTACCGCCCGCCGGAGTGGCCCGGGCAGGACGTGCCCGCGCAGCTGCACCTGGACTTCCACGTCGACGACCTCGAGGCGGCCGGACGTCGGGTGGTGGCCGCGGGTGCGACGCTGCTCGCGGAGCAGCCGAACGCGGACCACTGCCTGGTCTACGCCGACCCGGCCGGGCACCCGTTCTGCCTGTCGACCTGGGCTGGCGCCGACCTGGCGGCCGCGGCGCCCGAGGCGGCTACGGCACCGGCGTGACGACGTCCGGCTCCACCGTGTCGTGGCGGGTCAGCGTGCGCACGCTGCGGCTCGACAGGCAGGCCGCCGTGGCGACCACGACGACGACGGCGCAGGCCGTGAGCGTCGGGGTGACGCCGATCTGGTGCGCGACCGGCCCGACCGCGATCTCGCCGGCCGGGATGGCGACGAACGAGCCGACCGCGTCGTAGGAGTAGACGCGGGCCAGGCGGTCGGGCGGGACGTTCTGCTGCATCGAGACGTCCCACGCCACGCCGAACTGCTCGAGCCCGACGCCGCTGACGAACAGGGAGACGGACAGCACCCCGAGGGAGGGGGCCTCGGCCAGCACCAGCAGCGGCAGCGCGGCGCCCAGCAGCAGCCACACGCCGAGGTTCAGCGACCGGCGCGGCTGCCACCGCAGGGCGATCAGGCCGCCGGCGATCATCCCGACCGTCTGCGCGGCGAGCGCCAGCCCCCAGGCCTTGCGCCCGAACGTGTCGTCGGCCACGGAGGGCCCGAGCACCACCAGGCCACCGCTGTACGCGGCGTTGACGAACATCGCCATCACCACCACGGCCCACACCCAGGTGCGGCTCACGAACTCGCCCCACCCCTCGCGCAGCTGCGCCAGCGGCCGTTCGGCGGCGCCGTCGGCGGCGACCACCCGCGGCACCGTGATCCGGGCGAAGCACGCAGCAGACACCGCGAAGGACAGGGCGTCGGCGGCGATGCCCCACCCGGGTCCGACCACGGCGACGAGCACGCCGCCGACGGCCGCCCCGCCGACCAGCGCGGTGTTGATCGCCAGGCGCAGCACCGCGTTGGCCTGGCGCACGAGGTGCCCGGGCACGGTCTGCGGCGTCAGCGCGGCGGACGCCGGGAAGGCCAGGGCCGCGACCGCGCCGTTGATCGCCTCGAGCCCGACGAGCAGCGGGATCGTCGCCGTCCCGGTGAGCACCAGCGCGGCGACCACGCCCTGCGTGAGGGCGGCTGCCATCGCCGAGCCGCGCAGCACCAGCGGGCGGGGCAGCCGGTCGGCGAGGACCCCGCCGAACAGCAGCAGCGCGACGTTCGCGAGCGACCTCGCGCCGACGACGAGACCGAGGTCGCTGACCGAGCCGGTGAGGTCGAGCACCGCGAAGGCCAGCGCCACGGGCGCCACGGCGTTGCCCAGGAAGTTGGCGAACCGCCCGCCCAATAGCCAGCGAAAACCGCTGTGCTGCAACGGCTCCAGCGCGCGGTTCATCGCGAGCCCCCGTCGTCCGGGCGCATGACGAACATCGACAACGTGGTGCTGGTGCGGATCGTCCCCTCGGTGCGCGGTGCCTGCGCGGCGTCGTGCAGCGCGGTCATGGCGTCGACGACCTGCGCCACCAGCCGCTCCCACACCGCCGGGTCGACCCACAGCTCGGCGTCGGTGAGCGGGGCCGGCCCCTCGCCGCGCAGCAGCGTGCGGCGGCGCAGCTCCTCGGACAGCGCGGCCGCCATGGCGACCCGCTCGTCGACGCCCCGCGCCTCCAGGCGCACGTGCGCGTCCGGGCGGTGGCGGTAGCGCTTGGCCCGTCCACCGCGCACCGCCACCTCCTCGACGACCTCGAGCAGCCCGGCCGCCTCGAGCTGGCGCAGGTGGTAGCTGGCGTTGGCCTGCGTGCCCCCCACCTCGCGCGCCACCTCGGCCGCGCTCATCGCGCTGCCCGTCAGCAGCGAGAGCAGCCGCAGCCGCAGGGGGTGCGCGAAGGCGCGCAGGGAGATCTCGGCGTCGTCCACGCGCAGCAGTCTGCGCCGTCGCCGCTCGACTGTCAAACACTTCTTTGGGGGTTGGCTGCCCTCACACCACCGCACCGCTGTCGCGCGGGTCGCGACGGGCCCGGGCGGCCCGGGCGGCGCGCTCGCTCTCGACCGACCGCGGTGCCGGCCCGGGCCAGCGCGCCTGCAGCAGCACCGCGACCGGGGTCGCGGTGAACACCGTCGAGGCAGTGCCGGCGACGATGCCGACCAGCAGCGCCAGCGCGAAGTCGGTGAGCGAGTCGCCACCGAGCAGCGCCAGCGCCGCGAGGATCGCGATGGCGCCGATCCCGGTGTTCACGGTGCGCGGCACGGTCTGCAGCACGGCGTCGTTGGCCACCTCGGCGAACGGACGGCGGGCGAACCGCGCGCGGTGCTCGCGCACGCGGTCGAACACCACCACGGTGTCGTTGACCGAGTAGCCGATCACGGTCAGCAGCGCGGCCAGGAAGACGCCGTCGGCGGGGCGCCCGAGCCAGGCGAACAGGCCGACCACGACCACGAGGTCCTGGAACATCGCGACCACGGCGGCGACCGCGAACGTCCAGCGGAACCGCACCGACAGGTAGAGCAGCTGCACGGCGAGGGCGATACCCAGCGCCACGAGCGCCTTGGTGCGCAGCTCCTCCCCCAGGCTCGGGCCGATCAGCTCGTCGCGCAGCACCTCGGTGCCGCCTCCGACCTCGGCCAGCGCCGCGCGGATGCTCGCCACCTCCGCGTCGTCGAGCCCGGCGTCGCGCACCGTCAGGTCGCCGTCGCCCGACTCCTGCACGACGGCCCGCGCGAAGCCGGCGTCCGAGACCGCCTGCCGCGCGACGTCCACGCCGACCGGCTGCGTGGTCGAGACCTCGACCAGCCGCCCGCCGGTGAACTCCACGCCGAGGTCGAGGCCTCGCGCGCCGATGCCGGCGAGCGCCAGCACCACCAGGCCGCCCGAGCAGGCCAGCCACAGCCGCCGGCGCGACATCAGGTCTGGACGACGGCGCTCCAGCCAGTCGCGCACGCGGCCGGTCGCCGCGAGCCCGGACCAGCCCGGACGTCGCACGACGGCCCGGCGCTGCACGGCCCACTCGGCCAGCACGCGGGTGACCAGCAGGGCCGACACCAGCGAGGCCAGGACGCCGATCGTGAGCGTCACGCCGAAGCCGCGCACCGGCCCCGAGGCCAGGAAGAACAGCAGGCCCGCGGCGAGCAGGGTGGTGACGTTGGCGTCCAGGATCGCGCTCCACGCCTTGCTGAACCCTCGGCTCAGCGCCCCGCGCAGGCCGCCGCCGACGTCCGGCCCGCTGCGCGCCCCCTCGGCGAGCTCCTCGCGGGCGCGCTCGAAGACCAGGACGTTGGCGTCGACCGCCATGCCGATGGCCAGCACGAAGCCGGCCAGCCCGGGCAGGGTCAGCGTGGCGCCGAGGGCCACCAGCGCGGCGTAGCTGATCAGCGCGTACGCCGCGAGCGCCACCGTGGCCATCAGGCCGACCAGCCGGTACACGAGCACGATGAACAGCGCGGTGACCGAGACGCCGAGCAGCGCCGCCTTCCACGACGCGTCGACCGCGTCGGCGCCGAGCGTCGGGCCGACCGTGCGCTGCTCGACGATCTCGACCGGCAGCGGCAGGGCGCCGCCCTCGACCAGGGCCGCGAGGTCGCGGGCCTGCTGGGAGGTGAACTGGCCGGTGATCTGCGTCGTGCCGCCCGGGATGCCCGCCTCGCACCCGACGCCGGGGTCGACCTGCGGGCTGGAGATGACGGCGTCGTCCAGCACGATCGCGATCCGGCGCGCGGGGTCGCCGGGGGCGGCGCAGGCGGCCTGGCCGGTGAGCCGCTGCCAGGCGTCGCCGCCCGGGCCGGTGAAGTCGACGGTGACGAACCAGCCCAGGCCCTGCGAGGGGTCGGTGCCGGCGTCGGCGCCCTTGACGCCCTCGCCGGTCAGGGCGGTGGGGCCGACGAGCAGCGGCGCGCCGTCCTCGTCGACCGTCTCGCGCACGCCCTCGCCCGGCTGGGTGGTCACCGGGTGGAAGGTCAGCTGCGCGGTGCGGCCGATGACCTGCGCGGCCTCGGCCGGGTCCTGCAGGCCGGGCAGCTCGACGACGACCCGGTTCTCGCCCGAGCGGGCCAGGCTGGGCTCGGCCACGCCGAGCGCGTCGACCCGCCGGCGGAGCACCTCCAGCGCCTTGTCGGTGGCCGCGGCGTCGGCCTTCGTGGTCGGGGTGTCCTGCGCCTCGAGCACGATCTGGGTGCCGCCGCGCAGGTCGAGGCCCAGGCGGGGTTCGAGGCCGAGGGCGACGGTGGCGCTGGCGAGCAGCACGCCGAGGACGACGAGCAGGCGGACGACGGGAGCACGACGGGACATCGGGGGGACCTCTCGGGGTGCCGCGAGCGCGGCGGGGCGGACCGGGGACGGGGGTCAGAGACCCGTCGGCGGTGCGCGAGAGGTGGCGGCGGCGACCGGGCGCGAGGGCGCGGTGCGCGGGGCGAGGTGGCGCGGGCCGGCGCGCGGGGCGCGGACGTCCAGGCCCACG
>NZ_BAAGXY010000098.1:0-6436 GCF_054779595.1 Angustibacter peucedani | reverse complement strand
CCCCGGCTGCACCGCGCCACCGGCCTGGTGCGACGTCCACCACACCACCCCGTTCAGCCAGGGCGGGAAGACCTCCGTCGCCACCGGCACGTTGGTGTGCGGGCGCCACCACCGCCACGTCCACGCCACCGGCATGACGGCCCGCCTCGTCGACGGGCACATCGTCTGGTCAAGCGATCCGTCAGACCAACCACCACACCCAACCCCACCAGCAGCACCGAGCAAAGCCACCGCAGCGGTCGACCACCTCGTCCGACGCTTCCTCGTGCGGCTGCGCCGATGAGGGCGGACGACCGCGCGCCCTGCTCGACGGACGAGCAGGGCGCGCGGGGGTGGTGCGGGTGGACCAGGCGGAGCGGGTCCGGCGGATCAGACGAGGTCGAAACGGTCCAGGCGCATGACCTTGTCCCAGGCGGCGACGAAGTCGCGGACGAACTTCTCCTGCGCGTCGTCGGCCGCGTAGACCTCGGCCTGCGCGCGCAGCTCGGAGTTCGCGCCGAAGACGAGGTCGACGGCGGTGGCGGTCCAGCGCACGTCGTCCGAGCCCGCGGTACGGCCCTCGTAGACGCCCTCGTCGGTGGCCGACGCCTTCCACGTCGTGCCCTGGTCGAGCAGGGTGACGAAGAAGTCGTTGGTCAGCGTGCCCGGCCGGTCGGTCAGCACGCCGTGCGAGGTGCCACCGTGGTTGGCGCCGATGGCGCGCAGGCCGGCGACGAGCACCGAGGCCTGCGGCGCGGTGAGGTCCAGCAGGTTGGCGCGGTCGAGCCACAGCGTCTCGGGGGGCAGCTTCTCGCCGTCCCGGACGTAGTTGCGGAACCCGTCCGCCCGCGGCTCGAGCACCGAGAACGCCTCGACGTCCGTCTGCTCCTGCGACGCGTCGGTGCGGCCCGGCGCGAACGGCACGGTGACCTCGAAGCCGGCGTCCTTCGCCGCCTTCTCGACCGCCGCGACGCCGCCGAGCACGACGAGGTCTGCGAACGAGATCCGGCGTCCGGAGGCACCGCCGTCGAAGTCGCTCTTGACCCGCTCGAGCACCTCGAGCACCTCGCTCAGCGCCTCGGGGTCGTTCGACGTCCAGCTGCGCTGCGGCTCGAGCCGGATCCGGCCGCCGTTGGCCCCACCGCGCTTGTCGGTGCCGCGGAAGCTCGCGGCCGCGGCCCACGCCGTCCCGACGAGCTGCTGCACGCTCAGCCCCGAGTCGAGCAGGGCCTGCTTCAGCGTCGCGACGTCGTCGTCCGTGACGAGCTCGTGGTCGACGGCCGGCACCGGGTCCTGCCACAGCTGAGCCTCCGGAACCCAGGGGCCGAGGTAGCGGGTGACCGGGCCCATGTCGCGGTGCAGCAGCTTGTACCAGGCCTTGGCGAACGCCAACCGGAACGCCTCGGAGTCCTCCAGGAACCGCCGCGAGATCGCCTCGTACGCCGGGTCGACCCGCAGCGCGAGGTCGGACGTGAGCATGCGCGGCTCGCGCTTGGAGCTGGCGTCGTGCGCCAGCGGCACGGTGCCCGCGCCGCCGCCGTCGACCGGTCGCCACTGCTTGGCACCGGCGGGGGAGTCGAACAGCTCCCACTCGTAGCCGAACAGGTTCTGGAAGAACTCGTTGTCCCAGCGGGTCGGGTGCGCCGTCCAGGTGACCTCGAGGCCGGACGTGATGGTGTCGTCGCCCTTGCCCGTGCCGTACGTGTTGCGCCAGCCCAGGCCCTGCTCCTCGAGCGAGGCGCCCTCGGGCTCCGGTCCGACGTGGTCGGCCTTCGCGGCGCCGTGCGTCTTGCCGAACGTGTGCCCGCCGGCGATCAGCGCGACGGTCTCCTCGTCGTTCATCGCCATGCGGCGGAACGTCTCGCGGATGTCCCGCGCCGACTTCAGCGGGTCGGGCTCGCCGTTCGGGCCCTCGGGGTTGACGTAGATCAGCCCCATCTGGACGGCGCCGAGCGGGCCCTGCAGCTCGCGGTCACCGGCGTAGCGCTCGTCGCCGAGCCAGGTGTCCTCGGGACCCCAGATGACCTCCGGCGGCTCGTACACGTCGTCGCGGCCGAAGGCGAAGCCGAACGTCTCGAAGCCCATCGACTCGAGCGCGCAGTTGCCGGCGAACACCAGCAGGTCGGCCCACGAGATCTGCTGGCCGTACTTCTTCTTCACCGGCCAGAGCAGGCGGCGCGCCTTGTCCAGGTTGGCGTTGTCGGGCCAGCTGTTGAGCGGCGCGAACCGCTGCGCACCGTCGCCGGCGCCGCCGCGGCCGTCCTGGATCCGGTAGGTGCCGGCCGCGTGCCAGCTCAGCCGGATGAACAGCGGGCCGTAGTGGCCGTGGTCGGCCGGCCACCAGTCCTGCGACGTCGTCATGACCTCGAAGACGTCACGCTTGAGCGCCTCGACGTCCAGGCCCTGGACGAGCGTGCGGTAGTCGTACCCGTCGTCCATCGGGGTGGGCCGCGCGCCGTGCTGGTTCAGCACCTTCAGGTCGAGCTGGTTCGGCCACCAGTCGCTGTTGGTGCGGGGACGTCGTCCCTCGGTCGCCGGCTCGGGGGCAGGGATGGCCGGGTTCTCGCTCTCGCTGGCAGACACGGTGCGATCTCGCTCTCTTCAGTCGGTGGAGCTGGTGGTCGGGGGAGCAGGAACGGACGGGGACGCGGCGGCGCGGCAGCGCGGGCAGCGTCCCCAGAAGACGACCTCGGCCTCGTCGAGGTCGAAGCCGTGGTCGTCGGACGCCGTCAGGCACGGGGCCTCGCCGACGGCGCAGTCGACGTCCTCGATGGTGCCGCAGCTGCGGCACACGACGTGGTGGTGGTTGTCGGCCACGCGCGACTCGTAGCGCGCGACCGAGCCGGACGGCTGGATGCGCCGCACCAGCCCGGCGGTGGTCAGCACCCGCAGGACGTCGTAGACCGCCTGGTGCGACACGTCGCCGTGGTCGGCGCGCACGGCGCCGATGATCGAGTCGGTGTCGGCATGCGGGTGGTCGTGCACCGCCGCCAGCACCGCCAGCCGCGGGCGGGTCACCCGCAACGAGGCCCCGCGCAGCAGCCCCTCGTAGGGGGCCGTCGAGAACTCGGGGCCGGTCGCCACGAGCGGCAGTCTGCCGAGGTTTCTGGAACCGGTCAAGATCAGGCGTCGCTGCCCGGCGCCGCCTCGTGGCCCGGCCGTCCGTGGGTGCGTCGGTCGTCCTTCATCTCGGCCTCGAACACGTGCCGCGTGCCTCCGACCAGCGCCTCGCGCACCACCCGCTCGTGCTCGCGGAACACCGACCAGTACCCGTCGTCGTACTCCTCGACGACCTGGAAGGTCCACCGCCCGGGCAGCACGTTGCGGCCGACCAGGTCGGTGGCCAGCCGGTCGGCGAGCTCGACGTGGCCGGCGTCGCGCAGCCCGTCGACCGCCTCGCCCAGGGCCAGGTCGGCGCTGCCGGTCAGCTGGTGGAACGAGTACAGGTGGCCCCGCGCCCGCTCGACCGTCTCGAGGGCCTCGCTCAGCTTGCCGACCGCCTCGACCGTCGCGTCGTCGACGCCGTCCGGCCGCTCGTGCCCGGCGACCATCAGGCCTCCTGCTCGGTGCGGTCACCGGCCCACGTGGTGTGGAAGGCGCCGTCGCGGTCGACCCGGTGGTAGGTGTGCGCGCCGAAGTTGTCGCGCAGCCCCTGGATCAACGCGGCCGGCAGGCGCGGACGTCGCAGCCCGTCGTAGTAGGCCAGCGACGACGAGAACGCCGGGGTCGGCACGCCCGCCCGCGCCGCCGCGACCACGACCCGGCGCCAGCTGTCGACGCCGTCCTGCACGGCCTGCGCGAAGTACGGCGCGACGAGCAGGCTCGGCAGGTCGGGGTCGGCGTCGTACGCCTCGCGGATCCGGTCGAGGAACCGGGCGCGGATGATGCAGCCGCCGCGCCAGATCGTCGCCATGGCGCCGCGGTCGACGTCCCAGCCGTACTCGTCGCTGCCCGCCGCGATGTGGTCGAAGCCCTGCGCGTACGCGACCACCTTCGAGGCGTACAGCGCCTTGCGGACGTCGTCGACGAACGCGTCGCGGTCGTCGGCGAACCCCTCGGCCGCGGGCGCCGAGAACGTCTGCGCCGCCGCGTCCCGCTGCTCGGCGTGTCCCGACAGCGAGCGGGCGAACGTCGCCTCCGCGATGCCGGTGATCGGCACGCCGAGGTCGAGCGCGCTCTGCACCGTCCAGCGCCCCGTGCCCTTCTGCTCGGCCTGGTCCAGCACGACGTCGACGAACGGCTTCCCGGTGGCGGCGTCGGTGTGCGCCAGCACGTCGGCCGTGATCTCGATCAAGAAGGACTCGAGGTCGCCGGAGTTCCACTCGCGGAACACGTCCGCGATCTCGGACGGCGAGGCGCCGAGCCCGCTGCGCAGCAGGTCGTACGCCTCGGCGATGAGCTGCATGTCGGCGTACTCGATGCCGTTGTGCACCATCTTGACGAAGTGGCCCGCGCCGTCCGGCCCGACGTGGACGCAGCACGGCGTGCCGTCGACCTCGGCCGCGATCGACTCGAAGATCGGGCCGAGCTTCTCGTACGACTCGGCCGAGCCGCCGGGCATGATCGACGGCCCGTTGAGCGCGCCCTCCTCGCCGCCCGACACTCCGGACCCGACGAAGTGGATCCCCTTGCGCTGCAACGCTTCCTCGCGACGCCGGGTGTCGGCGAAGTGCGCGTTGCCGCAGTCGACCACGATGTCGCCCTCGTCGAGCAGCGGCACCAGCTCGTCGATGACGGCGTCGGTGGGCTCGCCTGCCTTCACCATCACCACCACGGCGCGCGGTCGCTCGAGCGAGGCCACGAAGTCCGCGAGCTCCTCGCTCGGCACGAACGTGCCCTCGTCGCCGTGCTCGGCGACCAGGCTCTCGGTGCGCGCGTGCGTGCGGTTGTGCAGCGCGACGGTGTACCCGTGCCGCGCGAGGTTGCGGGCCAGGTTGCGCCCCATGACGGCCAGCCCCGTCACGCCGATCTGCGCCGTCCCCGTCGTCATGCTGCCTCCCTCGCCCGCGGACCTTCCGTCCCTCGCACGCTACGCCGGGCGGCCGTCCGGCTCGAACCGGTAACCCAGCCCTGGCTCGTTCAGCAGGTGCTGCGGCCGCGCCGGGTCGACCTCGAGCTTGCGGCGCAGCTGAGCCATGTAGAGCCGCAGGTTGGCCTCGGCGCTCTCGTACCCCGGTCCCCACACCTCCTGCAGGAGGTGCTGCCGGCTGAGCAGCTTGCCGGGGTGGCGCAGCAGCTCCTCGAGCAGCTTCCACTCGGTGGGCGTGAGTCGCACCTCGCGCGCCTGCTCGCCGTCGCGGGCGGTCACGCGGCGCTGGGACAGGTCGACCGTCGTCGCGCCGAACGTCACGACGGGCATCGACTCCTCGACCCCTGCGGCCCGGCGCGACACCGCCCGCAGCCGGGCCAGCAGCTCGTCGACCGAGAACGGCTTGGTCACGTAGTCGTCGGCCCCGGCGTCCAGCGCATCGACCTTGTCGATGCTGTCACCGCGCCCGGACAGGATCACGATCGGCACGGTCGTCCAGCCGCGGAGCCCGCGCACGACGTCCACGCCGTCCATGTCGGGCAGCCCGAGGTCGAGCACGACGACGTCCGGCCGGTGCCGGGCCGCGAGGGCCAGCGCGTCGGTGCCGTTGGCCGCGGTGGTCACCTCGTAGCGGCGCGCCCGCAGGTTGATCGCGAGCGCGCGCAGGATCTGCGGCTCGTCGTCGACCACCAGCACCTTCACGACTGCGCCACCTCCAGCGAGAGCACCATCGTCAGCCCGCCGCCGGGCGTCTCCTCCGTCACCAGCGTCCCGCCCATCGCCTCGGCGAGGCCGCGCGACAGCGCCAGTCCCAGACCGACCCCGGTGGTGTTGTCGTTGTCCCCCAACCGCTGGAACGGCACGAACACCCGGTCGAGCTGGTCGTCGGGGATGCCCGGCCCGCGGTCCACGACGCGCAGCTCGACCGTGCCACCCAGCGTGCTGCCGGTGACGGACGGCGGCCGGCCGGGCGGGCTGTACCGCACCGCGTTGGCCACGAGGTTGCCGACGACGCGCTCGACCAGCCCGGGGTCGGCCTGCACCTCCGGCAGGTCGTCCGGGACGTCGACCACGACCTGCCGCCCGGCCGGCCCCAGGTCGTCGAGCGCGATCGGCACCACCTCGTCCAGCGCCACCGGTCGGCGCAGCACCGACATGGCGCCGGCGTTGAGGCGGCTCATGTCGAGCAGGTCGTCCACCAGGCGGGCGAGCCGGTCGAGGGACTCGTCAGCCGTGAGCAGCAGCTCGGTGCGGTCCTCGTCCGACCACTCGACGTCCGTCCCGCGCAGGCTGGTCACCGCCGCCTTGGCCGACGCGAGCGGCGTGCGCAGGTCGTGCCCGACGGCGGCGAGCAGCGCGGTGCGCATCCGGTCGGCGGCCGCGATCGGCGCCGCCGCGGCGACCTGCTCGGCCAGGCGCGGCGGGACG
>NZ_BAAGXY010000097.1:0-9623 GCF_054779595.1 Angustibacter peucedani | reverse complement strand
GCGAGCAGCGCGGCGTCGGCCGGCGACAGGGCCTGGGTGGCGTCGGCAGCGGGCGCCGCCGCGGCCGGGACACCGGTGGGCGCGATGCCCGCCAACGCCTCGCCGAAGGCGGCCCCGAGCGCGGCCGCGCTGGCCGGACGACGGGCGGCGTCCTTCTCCAGCGCCATCATCACGACGGCCGCGACGGGCGCCGGGACCTGCGGCGGCAGCGGGGCGGGCGCGTCGTTGACCTGCGCCATCGCGGTGGCCACCATCGAGTCGGCGTCGAAGGGACGACGTCCGGCCAGCGCCTCGTAGGCCACGACCCCGAGCGCGTAGACGTCGCTCGACGGCGTCGCGGCCTGGCCGAGCGCCTGCTCGGGCGAGAGGTACTGCGCCGTGCCCATGACCTCGCCGGTGCGGGTGATCGGCGCCTGGTCGCCGGCCCGCGCGATGCCGAAGTCGGTGATCTTGACCTGGTCGTCGGCGGTGAGCAGCAGGTTGGCCGGCTTGACGTCGCGGTGCACGAGCCCGCCGTCGTGCGCGGCCTGCAGCGCGGCGGCGGCCTGCTGCAGCAGCGGCACGGCCACGGCGGCCGGCAGCGCGCCCTCGCGGGCCAGCCGGGCTGACAGCGGTTCGCCGTCGACGAGCTCCATGACCAGGTACGCCACGCCCTCGACCTCGCCGTAGTCGTACACCGACGCGATGCCGGGGTGCGACAGCGAGGCCGCGTGCCGGGCCTCGGCGCGGAACCGGGTGAGGAAGGCCTCGTCGTCCGCGTACTCGCGGCGCAGCAGCTTGACCGCGACCTCGCGGCCCAGGACGTCGTCGAGCGCGCGCCAGACCTCGCCCATGCCGCCGCCGGCGATCCGCTCGGTCAGGACGTAGCGGTCGCCGAGGCGCAGGCCGGGCTCGGGGTGGACGGCGCTCATCGCAGCACCGCCTCCATCACGGCCTTGGCGATCGGGGCGGCGACCTTGCCGCCGAACGCCTCGTTGCCCGCCTGGCCGCCGTCCTCGACGACGACCGCCACGGCGACCTTCGGCTCGTCAGCCGGCGCGAACGCGGTGAACCACGCGTGCGGCGGCAGCCCCTTGCCGTGCTGGGCCGTACCGGTCTTGCCTGCCACCGAGACTCCTGTGATCTGCGCGCGCGTACCCGTGCCGGACTCGACGACCTTCTGCATCATCCGGGTCAGCTGGTCGGCGACGTCCGCCGTCACCGCGCGGCTGAGCTCCTGCGGCTTGCCCTGCTCGATGACGTCGAGGTCGGGGCTGCGCACCGTCTTGACCGCGTAGGGGTTCATGACGACGCCGTCGTTGGCGATCGCCGCGGCCACCATCGCCATCTGCAGCGGCGTGACCCGCACGTCGTACTGGCCGATGGCCGACTGCGCGCTCTGCGGCGGGTTCATGCCCTCGGGCACGACGCTCGCCGTCACCGGCATGGGCGCGTTGATCCGGTCGCCGAAGCCGAACTTCTGGGCCTGCGCGCGCAGCGCGTCGCCGCCGAGCTGCAGGCCGAGGTAGCCGAAGGCGGTGTTGCACGAGATCTCGAGGGCCGTCGTCAGGTCGACCTTGCCGTTCGGGCCGCACGGACCCGCGAAGTCGTTGGGCAGGTCGGTGGTGGTCTGCGGCAGGTCGAGGGACGCCGGGCCGGGCACCTCGGAGTTCTCGTCGTACTGGCCGCTGGAGAGCGCGGCGGCCGAGGTGATGAGCTTGAACGTCGAGCCGGGCGGGTACAGCGCGCTGGTGGCGCGGTTGACCAGCGGGTCGTCCTCGTCGGCGTTCAGGCTCTTGTACGCACGCTCGACCGCGCCGAGGTCGTGGCCCGACAGGCGGTTCGGGTCGTACGTCGGGTGGCTGACCATCGCCAGCACCGCGCCGGTCTTGGGGTCGAGCGCGACGACGGCGCCGCGCTGGTCGCCCAGCGCCTGGTCGGCCGCCTTCTGCGCGGCGGGGTCGATGGTCAGCTCGACCGAGGCGCCCTGCGGCTCGCGCCCGGTGACGAGGTCGACCAGCCGGCGGAAGACCAGCGCGTCGGACGAGCCCGACAGCAGCGGGCTCTCGCTGCGCTCGATGCCGGAGCCCGCGCCGTACACGAACGAGTAGTAGCCCGTCAGGTGCGAGTAGAGCTCGGGCTGGGAGTACCGACGCACGTACTTGAGGTCGTCGTCGCTCGCGACCGACCGCGCCACGGGCGAGCCATCGACGAGGATCGGACCGCGCTGGCGGCTGTAGTTCTCGAGCAGCGTGCGGCGGTTGCCGGGCTTGTCGCGCAACGAGGACGCCTGCACGAACTGGATGTACGTCGACGACAGCAGCAGCGAGCCGAAGAGCACGAGCACGAGGGCGGCGAGGCGGCGGATGGGGGCGTTCACGGCAGCCTCACCACCTCGGTGGGAGCGTCGTCCGTCGCCAGGTTGGCGGGGTCGATCGCCGGTGCCGGACGACGGGCCTGGTCGCTGATGCGCAGCAGCAGCCCGAGGATCGCCCAGTTCGCCACCAGCGACGAGCCGCCGGCGGACAGGAACGGCATCGTCAGACCGGTGAGCGGGATGATCCGCGTGACGCCGCCGACGACGACGAAGCACTGCAGCGCCACCGTGAACGAGAGCCCGGTGGCGAGCAGCTTGCCGTAGCCGTCGCGGACGCCGATGGCGGTGCGCAGGCCGCGCTCGACCATCAGCACGTAGAGCAGCAGCAGCGCGAACAGGCCCACCAGGCCGAGCTCCTCGCCGAACGACGGCACGATGAAGTCGCTCTCGGCGTAGTAGGTCAGGTCGGGGCGGCCGCGCCCGAGGCCGGTGCCCAGCAACCCGCCGTTGGCCATGCCGAACAGGCCGCGCACCAGCTGGTCGCTGACCTCCAACGCCTTGGTGGAGAAGGGATCCAGCCACAGCAGCACGCGCCGCTGCACGTGGCCGAACAGCAGGTAGGCGAGGTAGGAGCCGGCGACGAAGAGCACCAGGCCGATGGCCAGCCAGCTCTTGCGCTCGGTGGCGACGTAGAGCATCGCGACGAAGAGCCCGAAGAAGAGCAGCGACGAGCCGAGGTCGCGCTCGAACACCAGCACGCCCAGGCTGGCGAGCCAGGCCACGATGATCGGGCCGAGGTCGCGGGCGCGGGGCAGCGACAGGCCGAGGTACCGGCGTCCGACCAGCGCGAGCGAGTCGCGGGTGTTGACCAGGTACCCGGCGAAGAACATCGCCAGCAGGATCTTGGCCAGCTCGCCGGGCTGGAACGACAGCGGGCCGACGCCGATCCAGATGCGCGACCCGTTGATGTTCTTGCCCAGCACCGGGAGCAGCGGCAGCAGCAGCAGCCCCAGACCGACGGCCATGGCGGTGTAGGTGAACCGCTGCAGCCGGCGGTGGTCGCGCAGCAGCCACAGGATCGCCAGGCACAGCACGACGCCGACCGTCATCCAGATCAGCTGCCGCGCCGCCATGCCGCCGCCGGAGCGGTGGTTGGCGAGGTCGAGGCGGTGGATCATCACGAGCCCGAGGCCGTTGAGCACCGTCGCGATCGGCAGCAGCACAGGGTCGGCGTAGGCGGCCTTCCAGCGCAGCAGCAGGTGCACGGCGCCGACCAGCACGATCAGGCCGAGCCCGTAGCTGAGCAGGCTCGGCGGCAGCGTGCCGTCGACCGCGATGCCGACGTTGGCGTACGCGGTCAGCACGATGAGCACCGCGAAGACGAGCAGCACCAGCTCGACGCCGCGGCGCGTGCGGGGCACCAGGGTCGTGACGGTCGACATCAGCCGGCGCTCCCGCACCCCGTGCCCGGGTCGGCGGGCGTCGTGGCGGGGCTGGGCGTGGTGGGGCTGGGCGTGGTGCCGGACGTCGTCGCGCTGGGGGCCGAGCCGGCAGCGGTTGGCGACGTGGTCGGAGAGGTCGTCGGGGACGTCATGGCCGTGGACGTCGGCGCCGGCGTGGTGGTGGTGCAGACCTGGCTGCGCAGCTCGGCGACCTTGTCGCGCGCCGCGGGCAGGCCGTCGACCGTGATGCTCGAACGCACCTGCTCGGCCGTGTACTCGGGCAGCTCGGCCAGCGCGACGTCCTGCTTCTCGTAGACGTGCGACATCTTCAGCGGTCCGATGTCCTGCGGCAGACCGCGGTAGATCGCGACGTCCGTGCCGTCGGCGCCGACGTAGTACTGCTGCTGGCTCCACGCGTACGCGGCGTACCCGCCGGCGCACAGCACCGCGGCGACGACGACGGCGGCGAGCAGGCGCAGGGTCCAGCGGCGGCCGCTGGCGGGCGGGCCGACCGCCGGGTGCTCGTCGACGACGGGCTCGACCGGCGGGCGGTCGAGCGCGGCGGCCTTGGCGGCCGGCGTCGTGGCGGGGGCGCTGGTGGGGACGGTGCCCCGGACGGCGGCCGAGCCCACCACCTCGGGGGCCGTGCCCGCGGCGGCCTCGGCCGGGTCGACCACGTGGGCCACGACGCACGTGATGTTGTCGGCGCCGCCGCCGCGCAGGGCGAGGTCGACGAGCGCCTCGGCGCAGCGGCCCGGGTCGTCGTGCTCGGCCAGCACCTCGCCGAGCGTCTCGTCGCGGACGACGCCGGTAAGCCCGTCGGAGCACAGGACGAAGCGGTCACCGACCGCGGTCTCGCGCACCGACAGGTCGGGCTCGTCGTCCGGGTCGCCGGTGAGCACCCGGGTGATGACCGAGCGCTGCGGGTGGCGGTCGGCCTCCTCCTCGGTGATGCGCCCCTCGTCGACGAGCGACTGCACGAAGGTGTGGTCGTGAGTCAGGCGGGTCAGCTCGCCGTCGCGCAGCAGGTAGCACCGCGAGTCGCCGATGTGGGCCAGCGCGACCCGGCTGCCGTGCAGCACCATCGCCGTGGTCGTCGTCCCCATGCCCTGCAGCGCGGGGTCGTCGAGCACCCGCTGGTGCAGCTCGGCGTTGGCCGCGCGCAGCGCCTGCTCGAGCTCGGTCAGGGCGTCCGCGCCGGGGGAGTCGCCGTCCAGCTCGACCAGCCGGCCGAGCGCGACCGAGCTCGCGACGTCACCGGCCGCGTGCCCGCCCATGCCGTCGCAGACCGCGAGCAGGTGCGGACCGGCGTAGCCCGAGTCCTGGTTGTTGGTGTAGCGGCCCAGCCCGATGTCGGAGCGGGCCGCGTAGCGCAGCGCGATGGCCATCGCGGGTCACCGCCGGGCTTCGAGGACGGTGGTGCCGATCTTGAGCGTCGTGCCGACGTCCAGCTTCAGCGGCTGGCTCAGCCGTTGGTTGCCGACGTACGTGCCGTTGGTCGAGCCGAGGTCCTCGACGAACCAGTCGCCGTTCTCGGGGTAGATCCGCGCGTGCCGGCCGGACGCGTAGTCGTCGGTGAGCACCAGCGTCGACTCGGGGTTGCGGCCGATCAGCACCGACTGCTGGCCCAGGGTGATCGTGGTGCCCTTGAGCGGTCCCTCGGTGACGAGCAGGTGCGCGGGACGACGGCGGTCGCGGCGCGGGGCGGGTGCGGCCTTCGCGGGAGCCGGGCGAGGTGCCGGCGGGGTCGTCGGCCGCGCGGTGACCTTGGTGCCGAACAGGTCGCCCCGCAGCACGCCGACCACCGAGAAGACGAACACCCACAGCAGAGCCAGCAGCCCGAGGCGGACGACGGTGACGGTGAGCTCGCTCATCGCTCTCCGCTGCGGTAGACGGCACGGGTGCGGCCCACGGTGATCGCGGCGCCCTCGACCAGCTGGCGCGAGCCGACCCGCTCGGCGTCGACGAAGGTGCCGTTGGTGGAGCCGAGATCGCGCAGGGTCGCCACCAGGTGCGGGCCGTCGGCGGTGACCCGGATCTCGGCGTGCCGGCGGCTGACGCCGGGGTCGTCGAGCACGACGTCGGCCTCGTCGCCGCGGCCGATCACCGTGGTGCTGGCGACCAGCGGGTAGGCGTGGCCGTCGATGTCGAGCCACGGGCGACGGCTCGGCTTCTGCTCGGCGATCGCGGCCGTGGCGCTGCGCTCCTGGCGGCGGGCCTGGGCCTCGCGCTGGGCCGCGAGCACGTGCGGCGCCGGGGTCTCGGGGTCGCGCGGGATCGGGGCCGGGGCGGGACCGCGCTCGACCTGGCGGCCCTTGACCGTGGCGCTGCGCACCCGGAAGACGCCGGTGTCGAGGTCGGGGACCTCCTCGAACTCGACGGTCACCGGGCCGACGAACGCGTACCCCTGCTGCTCGGCGTGCGCGCGCAGGTTGGCGGCGAACTCGTCGGACAGCGCGTCGGCGTAGTCGTAGAGGCGGTCGTGGTCGGTGGAGCCGAGCTCGACGACGAAGGCGTTCGGCACCAGCGTGCGGCCGCGTCCGACGACGGCCGCCCGCTCGTCGGCCGCGCGGCGCAGGGCGCTCGCGATCTCGACGGGCTGGACCTCCGAGCGGAAGGCCTTGGCGAAGGCACCGTTGACGGCGCGCTCCAGCCCCTTCTCGAAGCGGTCGAACACCCCCATGCGGCACCTCCCTCGCGGTCGTGGTCTTGGTCGTGCTCTGGGTCGTGGTCTCGGTCGCCGGGCAGCACGCAGCATCCGCGCGGTCCGGCGGCCCTGCAGCGATCCTAGCCGTGGACGGTCGGCCCGCCTGCGCGTGCTAGCCTTGGCGGCGAACTTCGGGGCCCTCGCGGGCCACCGAGGTTCATGCGCGAGTGGCGGAACGGCAGACGCGCTGGCTTCAGGTGCCAGTGTCCGAAAGGGCGTGGGGGTTCAAATCCCCCCTCGCGCACCCCTCACCCGAAACCCCCGAGACCTTCACGGTCCGGGGGTTTCGTCGTTCTCGGCGAAGGTGACCGTGCAGTCCGCGACACCATTCCCGGTTCCTGCCCGAGAGGCCGTGCTGCGACTGCCCGCTCGCCCGGCGAAACCTGTCATGGACTGCTCACGCCCGCACGCGATCCTGCACCATCTGCTCCCGGGCCGGCCTCGCCCGTGCTCGGCCGACCCCGCCCACGCCGCAGAAAGTGCACGATCGCGCGCAGGCGTCAGGGTTACCTGTGGACGACGAGAGCGGACGGTCGTCCGTGCTCGGCAGGATGGATGGCATGGACGACGACGCGGTGCGCGACCGGATCACCCTCGACGCGCTGGAGAAGATTGAGCAGTTCGGGTGGATGGTGCAGGGGGTCGCTGGCGGCGCTGACGAGCCGTCGTTCTGCTACACGGTGGGCCTGACGCCGCACGGTCTGCCAGAGCTGGTCGTGTTCGGGCTGCCGTACTCGGTGTCGGTCCACGTGCTGAACGACCTGGCGAACCGGTTGGTGAACGGGTCGCAGGAGGTCCCGCCGCCGGGCTCGGCGGTTTCCGAGCTCCTCGCCGACGGGTACGACCCCGTCGTGGTGGAGGTCGACGACTCGTCCGAGCACCTGCTGCTGGCCAACCGGCTCTACGGGGTCGACGGCCCGGTCGCGGCGCTGCAGCTCGTGGTGCCCGACCCGGCCTACCGGTTCCCGTGGGACCCGGGCTACGACATGCCTGGCCAACCCGTCATCGGCCGACGAGGCTGACTGGCCAGGACCTCAGGCGACGACGGCGGTCGCCGGCTCCTCGCGCAGGTCGACCGCGGGCTCGCGCGAGAGCAGCGTCTCGCGGGTGTAGCGCTGCACCAGCAGCGGGACGAAGGCGCGCACGGGTGCCTGGTCGAACCGGGACGCGACCTCGTCGAGCACCTCGTCGACCTGGCGCGGCCCCACGCGCTCGTCGAAGTCCTTGTGGACGGCGGTGACGACGTCCGCCAGGTCGGGTCGCAGGCTCGGTCGGTCGGCGCCGATGTCGGGCGGGGAGAGGGCCATGGCCCGATGGTGGGGCCGCCAGATGAACGGCAGGTGAACGAGCAGGCCTCGCGCGGGCGCGGCACGATGACGTCATGGCCACGTACCAGGTCAACCCGGACGCCGTGCGGCATGTGCGCGAGCTCATCGAGAAGAAGCAGTACGTCCTCGACAGCGACTGGGGCGACGTGCAGCCCGACGCCGAGGCGCAGAACGCCTACCTCGAGCGGCACTCGTGGGACGAGTACGCCGCGTGGCACCTCGGCCTCACCGAGGGCGCCAACGACGAGACCAAGGCCCGCTACGCGTTCGTCGCCGGCGACCTGCGGCGGGTGCACCGCAGCGGGCTGATCGCGTGCGTCTACCGGGCGGCGGAGTGGCGGCACAAGAAGGTCGAGCTGGCCGCGCACGAGCTGCTCCAGCACCTCGACGCCACCGCCGGCATCGAGTGACCTCGCCCTAATCGCGTGACGGGGGCGGGTCGGTCGCGGTTCCATGGGGCCTGACCCACCGCCGCACCCCGCTGGAGGCGCGCATGGCGGACCTGCCCACCGGCACGGTGACCATGCTGTTCACCGACATCGAGGGGTCGACGTCGCTGCTGCACCGGCTCACCGCCGACCGGTACGCCGGTGTGCTGACGCTGCAGCGCGAGCTGCTGCGCACCGCCTTCACGGCCGAGCAGGGCGTCGAGATGGGCACCGAGGGCGACAGCTTCTTCGTCGTCTTCGCCTCGGCCACGGCCTGCGTGCGGGCGGCGCTCGCGGCCCAGCTGGCCCTCGCGACGACGGCATGGCCGGACGGCGCGAGCGTGCGGGTGCGCATGGGCGTGCACACGGGCGAGCCGCGGCGGCACGAGGACGGCTACGTCGGCATGGACGTCCACCGGGCCGCGCGCGTGGCCAGCTGCGCGCACGGCGGCCAGGTCGTCGTCTCGGCCGCGACCCACCAGCTGGTCGAGGGCGCGCTGCCGGACGACGTCCGCCTGCTCGACCTGGGCGAGCACCGGCTCAAGGACCTGCCCGGGTCGGAGCGGCTCTACCAGCTGGCCGCACCCGGCCTCGACGACGCCTTCCCCCCGCTGCGCACCCTCGGCGCGCGCTCCAACCTGCCGGCGCAGACCTCGTCCCTCGTCGGCCGCGACGCCGAGCTGGCCGAGGTCGCCGACGCGGTGCTGAGCCGTGACGGCCGGCTGACGACGCTCACCGGTCCGGGCGGCAGCGGCAAGACCCGGCTGGCGCTCGCGGTGGCCGAGCGGGTCGAGCCGCTGTTCCCGGACGGCGTGTACTTCGTGCCGCTCGAGACCGCCCGCAGCGCCGACGTCATGTGGTCGCGCCTGGCCGAGACCCTCGGCGTCTCGACCGACGGCGTGGCGGGCGACGCCGTGGTCGAGCACCTGGCCGGCGCGCGCACCTTGCTCGTGCTCGACAACCTCGAGCAGCTCGACGACGCGCCCAAGGTCGTCGACCGGCTGCTGCGCGAGGCCACCGGCTGCCGGGTCGTCGCGACCTCGCGCCGGCCGCTGCACCTGGACGGCGAGCAGGAGCACGCCGTGCCCCCGCTGACCCTGCCGCGGCGGCGGGCCCGCAGCGTGTCGGACGTCGCAGGAGCCGGGGCGGTCAGCCTGTTCGTGCAGCGCGCGCGGCTGGTGCGGCCCGACTTCGCGCTCGACGCGTCGAACGCCGCGGACGTCGCCGCGATCTGCCGCCGGCTGGACGGCCTGCCATTGGCGGTCGAGATCGCCGCCGCCCGGCTCAAGCTGCTCGGCGTCGCGGCCGTGCGGTCCCGCCTCGACGACGGGCTCGACCTGCCGCAGTCCAAGCGCGCGGCCGGGCCGAAGCGGCAGCAGACCCTCGCGAGCACCATCGCCTGGAGCTACGAGCTGCTGCCGC
>NZ_BAAGXY010000096.1:0-7244 GCF_054779595.1 Angustibacter peucedani | reverse complement strand
CGAGTGGGCGCAGCTGCGCCAGGCCGTCGTCGACGCCGAGGAGCTCGGGGTCGACGTCGCGTTCAACTGGGACCACTAACGTCAGAAACGATGTACGGCGCACCCCGTGTCGTGCTCAGGAGGCCGCCCGCGCGCCCGACATAACACTCGCAACTTGGCCCGGCCGACTTCCGAGGCGGTGGCCCGCGGCGAGCACAGATGGCGACGCCTCCTGATGTCGGACACGCCGTCGTGATAGACCCTCCTCATGCCGCAGGACGATTCAGACCGCGTCGTCGAGCCCCCCGGCACGCGACTGCGCGCGTGGCTCGACGAGCATGGGATGACTCAGCGCGCCTTCGCCGATGAGGTGGGCCTCTCGTACCGACATCTGAACGTGTTGATCAAGGGCCGGTCGGCCCTCACGCCGCGCATGGCCCTCCGGCTTGAGAGAGCCACTTCGATACCGGCCATGACTTGGAGCCGGCTTGAAGCTGAATATCGAGACAGCCTCCTTCGCTCGAGAGACACGGCTAGGTCCTAGTTCGTTGACCTGTTAGGTCAACGTAACAGTGTAGACCCTGTAGGTCAATGGTCCTTCGCCGGTCGGCTCGGCGCGCGCCCGCAACGTTGACCTACGAGGTCAACGTCCGTGTTCTTGGGTGCCCCCAAACAGTCCAATGCAGAATCTGACTCGCGACCGACGACCGAGGACATGATCGGCGTGGCCCGCCTGCCCCAGGACCCCGTCGCCCGAGCCCGGCGAGAGGCTGAGCTGACCAGGGAGCGCGAGGAACGCATGCAAGCCTGGATCGAGGAACAACTGTCACATGCCCCAAGGTTCACCGACACCCAGTTTGAAGTGATCGACCGGCTGCTCGGATCGGTTGGGTCGAACCGCGCTCCGGTAGTCGCACCTGGGTCCGGCGCTGGGGGCGAGAGAAGTCACAGCCCTGGCCCCCCACCTGTCGAGTCAGCGCTGACTGCATCCCCAAGTGGGAAGACGCGTCCAGTCGTGCCCGGGGTCGCTGATCAAGCATCTCTAGAGCAGTTCGCCACTTGGCTTGGACTGCGGCTCGTCTATCTGCTCGTCGATCAAGATGGGTCAAGCTGAGGTTCTCCAGCGGCAGGCGAGGGACTGAGTGCTGAGCACACCTACGTCCCTGGCCATGTCGACATGGGCACCCCCAGGCACGCCTAGCAGTCAGCTCATTCTTCGAGCACGGTCTACTCCGCCCTCAACGCAGTCCCCGCCGGAAGCGCTCGGCCTGATCCTCATTCTGGCGTGCGTCGGCACGATACGAACTCGCGATCCGGCGAAAGACGGCCGCTGTTCGTGGGGCTTCATCGGAGAATCTGTCCGCTAGCGCCTGGTACTTGGCAACTAGCGCCTCTTCCTGCGCGCCACCGTCCTCGAGCCCTCGACTAGTGACCCCCCGACTGTTGATGATTCGCAGGTAGAACCCCAACTCGAGCTGTTCGAGTTGTAGATCTTCGATCAGATCCCGGACCACCGCTCCCGGCCAGCTTTCATCCTCGTCCGGTGGAGTCGATGCCAGGACCTGCCCGACGTGCTGCAACCCGACTTCAGTGCGGCCTACCTCGTCCAACAGCCGCCTGGCTTCGGCCAGCCAGGTTCGGAGCACTTCGGCGTCCATCGCGCCTGCAACCAGTCCCGGCGGGTGGTTCCAAGCATCGAGTAGCTGGTACGCGTTCCGGGCAACACCTGGGTCAGTGGCGGAGTCGGGTTCGGCGTCCTCCGCCTTCGTTGCTGAGTCTTCATCCTCAGCCGCCGGCCGTGCGCGGTAGACCGCGCAGAGGACGCTAACGAAGAACTCGGGATCCTCGCCGAGCCGTTCAGAAAGGGTCGGCACTTCCGCGTCGAACCCCAGCGCTGGGAGGAATGCCCACTGTAGCCGCGCAACTACATCAATCCCTATCTCCGCCTTGGTTGCCTCCAAATAGGCAAATATCTGCTCGAAATCCCAACGTGAAAGCGCTTGGGTCTCGGGATCCGCTCCCTCGCTTGCGAGCAGTCCGTCAAGGCCCTCGACGATCAGTCTGGCGATACCGAGCTCGGGCGGTGTTTCAGCGCGATGGAAGTACAGCCCAAGGAAGTCAAGAGCCGCGGCGTGTCGCCCCACGCGCATCAGCCTTCGTGCGACCTCTTCGACCTCACCGAAGTCTGCTCCCAGCCCATACGGTTGGAACCACTGCCAGTACAGCGTTTCGACCTCGGGTTGCTCCCCCAAGCTCTCCCACGCGTAGTCCAAATCGTCCCGCGCAACCAAGAGCAAGCGTGCCCTTTGCCGAGTGGATAGCCCGGCGTCCGCCAGGAGGTGACGAACGAGTTCGACGCCTTCATCCCTATAGCGCTGACCGAAGTACATCATCCCGAAGTTGGCTTCGCTCGCGTCGTCTGAATCCAGAGATGGCAAGAGCTCCAAGTCGAAGCCGGGACAGGCTCGAGCCAGGGCGGTGCCCACTGCCCAGGTCAACTCCATGTTGCTTCCTGCGATCCGGCGCGCGGCCGCTAGGCCGCCCTCGGCAACGATTTCTGATATCGCTTCAGCTCGCCTGTCCGCCAGGGCACGGTCGTAGGCCGAGTAATCATCGCGTCTGCTGACCTCACCTAGGAATGGCCGCGCGTTTTCGAATAGCGGTGCAAGACGCGTATACGCGTCCTTGGGAGCGATCAGGGAGGCGACGTCATCGATCTTGGTCAGTTCCTCCTCTGGCAGCGCCCACTGGGCGGTTGCGAACTCGCGATGCTTGCCGACCGTCTCGCGCAGAGACCTCCATGCAGACTCTCGAACGTCCTCCGGGATCGCCTGTGGGGTATCTAGACTCGACGTGAAGGCGCGGAGGACCACAGCTCGATCTGGTGCCGAGAGGTCAGAGATGTGATCCAACAGTTCAAGCCAGCGACCCGGCTGCGCAGTGGCGTCTTCGCAGCACCGCTCGACGACACCGGTAATCACAGACCACAGCTCCTCGTACGTGACCGTGACTGTGGCTGGCTTCCAGTCGCGATAGGTGGGCGCACTGATCGGAAAGTGAGCGCCTCGGGAAGCTGGCAACATCGCCAACTGCAACTTCCACGCCGTGGTGGGGTGACGCCGTCGCAGACTGTCAAGCGTGCGTAGTCGGCGTTCAACCGACACAGCATTGTCGGGGTGCCAGGGGCGAAAGATGGCGTTTAGGGTCTCGCTTGGCCGGTTGCTCAGGCGACCGCCCGGGTCCAACTCGTCAAGTCGAGCAAGCAGGTCAACGGCCCGGCCGAAGTGCTCAGTGGACCAGGAGACAGTCTCCAGGGCCCACAGCAGACTGCTGTGCGCGGAACTCGGCGAGAACAACGGGCTGCCTTCGGTGGTGTCAGTAAACACCGTGGTAAGGATTGGATGGTCGCCAGAGGTGCTGGCGGAGACCGCATCTAGAAAGGCATCGGGAGCAGCCTCCGCCAAGAGGGGCAGAACGTCTGCAAGCGAGCACCAGCTCTGACCGGTGGTGTCTGCGCCGGCCCACTCAAGAACGCGACGGACGAGATAGTTCGCCCAGTTGGTGCCTGTTTGAGCTTGGGCGAGCGTTAGGTCCTCCCCAAGCATGCCCAAGAGCGCCAGCGACTCTGCAAGGCCACGACGAAGTTCGTTCGAGTGCGCTCGCCGCTTGCCTTGGATCGAAGCCTGCCATCGAGCATTCTCGCCGAGATCAAGCGCCGGATCTCTCTCACACAGAACACGGAGCACAACTTGTTCAAACCGTTTGATGTCGTCGTCCGTCAGTTCGCTGACGAGGAGCGTCCAAGCGTCAAGCGATGAGACCAGGTGCCAGATATCGCCCGTGCGCATCAAGAGTGGATCAACGGCGTGAGAGGCGGCCACAACTGCGAGCGCTTCGCGGATCTCCTCGTACTCGACCCCAGACAGCGCTTCCAAGATCCGTCGATCCGCCTCCACCTGATCAAGCCAAGAGTTGGCGAGTACGGCCGCCCGGATATAGCGCGGTGGGCTGTTCTCTGCCCAAGCGGGGCGATGGAGCGCGGCATTCGTTGCGAGATGACGACGCAACCCTGTGAGGCTTCGACGCGCCAGACGTCCCAGAGACTCCGCCCTCTCCCGGTCCGAGACACCAGCCTCTCGGAGAGCCTCGGACACCTCGGCGTTGTTCAGTGGTGGAAGAACGAGGTCGGCCGCCGGGCTGGCGGCCACTGGTACGACGATCGAGTGTGGGTTCTCGGGCGGGAGTTCTGACGCGAAGGTTGGGTCGAGAGGAACCAGCACCAGGGGTTGCGATGATCCCGTGAGACGCCGCCACGTAGCCGGGTCGTCAACGAACGCCAGCCGGGCGAGCATCTGACTGACTCCAACGCTGTCGGCGTGAACAGCGACAGCGGCCACGAATGCGCAGACTTCATCGATGGAGTTGGAGGCGATCGTGGTCACCGCATCGCCCGAACTTAGGAACTTCTCGAGAAAGGCGACGGCCGCGGAGCGACCGGAGAGCACGATCTGCGCGGTCATCGCCGGCTGAGTTTGTCTGGCCCACGACTGCCACCAGGTTTGTCCGGTCCGGAGGCCGAAGGGAGTGAGGCCTAGCTCCTCGGACAACCACGCCCAGGTAATGGGCGCAGCTTCCAACCACGTTTCGACATCGTCAAGTCCGTAAGCTTTGACGTCCCGCCATGTACCTTCAGCCTTCCGAGCCGTGGCCCAAGCGGCACGCGCAGTCCACGGCCGAAGGATCGCCTGAATGTATGTGCAGGCGGTCGCGGATGATCCGTCCGGCGGCGCAGACCGTTTGGAGTAGTCAGAGTCCGCCTTCTTGCCAGGGCTTGAGTTGACTGACAACTCCCACACTGACAGGCCTTCTGGGACCCACGGCGTCGCGCGATCCGCTCGGACAGAGCCGTCCCAGTCGCCAGCGGCTACCCCGTCACCGGCTGGCATACCAAGTTCCACAAGCCCAGGGGTCGTCTCCAGGATCAAGCGCCTGACTAGTCGTGGGAGCTCGCCTTGAGCCTGTCGCGTGTCCGCCCACGCCTGTAGACGACTTCGATCTACGTAACCCGGTCGTGTCAAGACCACTCCTTCCAGCAAAGGCCTAGAGCAGGGCATGGTTTGGACAGGCTCACACCCGCGACAACGGGCGGCGTTCGTTGGGCGTAGCCGCCCGGCTGGCAAGCCGCAATGTTCATGGCAGACACATATAGCCTCTAGTTCCGACAGCCTTCAACGTCAATGAGTGGCCACGCTGCAGCTTGCTTGATCAACTGAGGCATCTCTGGTGCCGCCTGCTGCACCGCGTCAACTCACGGCGATCGGCGCGAGCCAAGTACGGCGCTTGGACAGCAACGTTGAGGAAGGCGACCTTTCACTCGCGCGACCCTTTCGGCAGTGATGCTGCCTCGTCGGGAAGCACTGCCGTTTATTCGGGACGCGGCGTGTGGTGGTCGCGTGAGTAGCGAAGCTGTTTGAACGTCTCTAGATCAACGTAAGGTGTCGGTTGCTGCTCGAGGTCTTTTAACGAGTAGCGCGGCACCAAGACCGCCGTGTCACCATTGCTGTAAGGCCCTCCTTCCACCGACACCTCCCCCTCGATGAGCCGGAAACCCGAATCGAAAGCCGCCCGGACTTCGTCGCAGTACCAGTTGACGACCCGTGTCAGTTCAAGCGTGAGATCTTGGACCAGGCTGGTGTAGACCCGGTATGCAGCGAGATCTTCGTGGTATTTGGGATTAAAACCACCTGCGCGATACCAGCGTTCGATCTGTAACAGCGAGTGATCTTGCGTCGAGTCAAGGTGCTTCTCCAACGTCCGCACCCAATCCGCTAGCACGTCGAACAAGGTGAGGAAGACTCTCTGCATCTCGCTATTGCCAGGCGGATGCGTTCGCACCTGGAGCCAGTGCAAGAGATCGAGCATCCTGTCGTAGTCTTCGGCGGCGATTCGATACGGCAGGCGAAGCATCGATCCGACACCAGTGTCCCACTCGTCTAGTGAAAGGCGCGCACTCAGCTCCACCACGATCTGGCGCCACTGATCGTCGGTGCTGTTCTCCACGGCCGCGAACCGCCCCGGGTTATGCGCCGCGGCACCGACCGCCGCCGCAACTATTCGCACTTTCAGCAACTGGTAGGCGGTGTCGCGCAGGGATTGCACGTCGATGAGGCTCGAATGGGTACCAGGGACGGTCTCTACCTCACCCCAATCGCCGCCAGCCGACGCCGGCGACACGACGGCGTCTTCCAGGCCGGCAACCGCAACGATTGGAACGTGGACTTCCCCCCCAGGCGTCGACAACTGGACACGAACCCGGCGCCGGGCTTCGGCGACCCCCGGGTCCAGAGCACGTAGGGCGCGTTCCTGGGGGTGCCTCCAGAAGATGGCGGCGCCTCGCAGTGCCAGCGCGTAATTTGAGCCGTGGTTCGGGCACGCATAGAGGACAACGGCCGAGATGCGTCGCAGACCATCTCGCTCGTCATCGCTGAGCATCCTCGACAAGAGTCGGGTGATGACAAGTCCTCCTTGGCTATGGCCCACGAGGATGACGGGCTGCCTCGGCCGGACTTGGACGTTGAGGTAGGTCCGCAGTCCGTCGGCGAGGGCATCGAAGTCGGGAATGCGCCGGAGTCGTCCGCGCCACTTTGGGGACGGGTACTCGTACCAATGCACGTCAACGCCAAGTACATCAGGGTCTGAAGCGAGCACGGCCGTCATCGCGCTCCACGTCGACGCGGAGGAGAACAGGCCGTGGACGAACACCACCGCAGGCGTCGGAGAGGCCCCGTCGTCGGTCGGCTGGAGGCTCATGCCGCCATCTCACCACGCGTACGCGTGGCTCAGCGATCGATCGCGCGCGCGGTGACACCCGGTCTCGACATGAGGCTGCGGCCCCCGTGTCTTGGGGAACCTGCGTCCGGGGATAGCCGCAACAGGTCCATAGCGATCTTGGCGACTGGTCAAGGTCGCACAGCTGATCGATGGCGATTCGCGTCAACGCGCGCCCATCACGGGCAACGAGTAAACGCTTCCGTAGCACGCCGTCCGTGAAGCCCGGCAGCGAACACCATCCCGTCCTGTGGCATCCGATCCATAGGCGCCCAACGCCTGAGGACTGGTGCTGGAGCCCGGGATGCGATGCAGTTGAGCACCATGTCTATCCGAGCAGCTGGGGAGTGACTATGAGTAGTCATCAAGAGGATCGTCCGGTCCGGATCGGCGTCCAGCTGCAGCCGCAGCACGCCGAGTGGGCGCAGCTGCGCCAG
>NZ_BAAGXY010000095.1:0-10264 GCF_054779595.1 Angustibacter peucedani | reverse complement strand
CGACGACCTCGTCCGACGCTTCGTGGCGCGGCTGCGAGGATCGAGCCCATGACCTCCACCCCGACCGACTGGAACCGCGTGCTGGTCGACGTCCTGGCCCGCCCCGCGGTGGACGGTGTGCGCCTGGTGGGCGTCGACGGTCCGTCGGGGTCGGGCAAGTCCACGGCCGCCGCTGCGCTGGCCGCGGTCGCGGGTGCGCCGGTGGTCGAGATCGACGACTTCTTGTCGTGGCAGAGCCTGGACGCGTGGTGGCCGCGACTCGAGCAGCAGCTGCTGGAGCCGCTGTTCGCCGGTCGCGACGCGCGGTACCAGGTGCGCGACTGGCAGGGGGACTTCGAGGGCTCGTCCCTTGGTGGCTGGAAGGACCTGCCCTGGTCGCCGCTGGTGGTGCTCGAGGGCTGCGGCTCGACGCGCGCGGCTGTGGCCGACCGGCTGGCGTACGCCATCTGGGTCGAGGCGCCGCGCGAGGAGCGGCTGCGGCGCGGGGTCGAGCGCGGTGGCGAGGGCCACCGCCACCTGTGGGAGCGGTGGCAGCCCATGGAGGAGGCCTGGTTCGCTGCCGACGGCACTCGTGACCGCGCCGACCTCGTCGTCGACACCAATGACACGCAGCCCTAGCCTTCGCGCGTGACGAGGACGCTGGTAGCGGTGGGGGCAGGGCTCGGGGCGGGCGTCCTGGTCTGGGCCACCGGCCTGGGGCCCTGGTGGCTGGTCGGGCCGGCGGTGGCGGTGACCGTGCTGGCTGTTGCCTCGTTGCGAGGCCGCCCGGCCGGTCCGAGCCGGGCCGGTCGTGGCGCGCTGGTGGGCGCGGCGCTGGCTCTCGTGGTGAACCTGGGTCTCGAGGTCGCGGACGTCGTGGAGCACGGCGGGCTCGACAGCGAGTGGGTCGACACCGTCATCGGCTGGGACATCCCCAGCACGCTGTTCTGCGCCTGCCTCGGCGCGGCCATCGGGTCGCTCTGGCGGCCGCGGAGGTCTCAGCCGGCTCCCAGGTGACGTCCCGTCGACGCCCAGCGCGGCCGGTCATGGTGGGGGCCAGTCGCCAGCCCCGCCGACCGACGGAGACCACGATGCGCCGCACCAACCGCCGCCCCCAGACCCCCACCTTCGAGGGCCGCCCCCTGGTGCGCCCGGACGACGAGGTCGTCGACCAGGGCCTCGGCTTCGACATCACGACGCTGATGAGCCGGCGCAACGTGCTGCGCGGCGTCGCCCTGGGCGCGCTCGGCGTCGGCCTCGCCGCGTGCGGCGACAGCAGCGACGCCACCACCACCGCGGGGTCGACCGGGTCGAGCAGCTCGACCAGCAGCTCGAGCAGCACCAGCTCGGACGCGGAGATCCCGGACGAGACGGCAGGCCCGTACCCCGGTGACGGGTCGAACGGCCCCGACGTGCTGGAGCAGAGCGGCATCGTGCGCAGCGACATCCGGTCGAGCTTCGGCGCGTCGAGCGGCACGGCCGAGGGCGTGCCGATGACGTTGAAGCTCACGGTGTCCGACCTGGCCGACGGCGGCAGCCCGTACACGGGCGCGGCCGTCTACGTCTGGCACTGCACCCGCGAGGGCGGCTACTCGATGTACTCCGACGGGGTGGCCGACCAGAACTTCCTGCGCGGCGTGCAGATCGCGGACGACGACGGCGTCGTGACGTTCACCAGCGTCTTCCCCGCCTGCTACGACGGCCGCTGGCCGCACATCCACTTCGAGGTCTACCCCGACCAGGCGTCCATCACCGACGCGAGCAAGGCCGTCGCCACCTCGCAGGTCGCGCTGCCGAAGGCCACGTGCGACACCGTCTACGCGACGTCCGGCTACGAGGCCTCGGTGGCCAACCTGGCGAAGGTCAGCCTCGACAGCGACAACGTGTTCGGCGACGACGGCGGAGCGCTGCAGCTCGGCACCGTCACCGGCGACGTGTCGAACGGCTACACCGTGGCCCTGCCGGTGCGGGTCGACACCCGCACGACGCCCACGGGTGGCGGTGCGCCGGGTGGCGGTCCGGGCGGTGGCGGCCCCGGCCGCTGACCGACGTCCCTACTGCGCGTTGGGCTCGGGGGCCTCGGTGCGCGGGTGCGCCGCGATGAACTTTGCCACGACCTCGCCCGACACCGCGCCGCAGAGCTGGCGGTGACCGGTCTGCTTGGTCAGGTCGTTCTGGTCGGCCGACCAGTGCGACATCGCGAAGTGCTTGCCGGCGGGGAAGGTGCCGTAGGCCGTGTCCCACGCGCTGACGATGAACTTGGACTGCGCGTCGGTCGAGCCGTTGGCCTCGCGGGTGATCGCCTTGAGGTCGGCGACCTGCGCGCTGGTGGCGGTGTCGTCGTACCAGAGCACCGTGTAGCCGTGCTCGAGGTTGTGCACCAACGTCTCCATCCGCGGCCGGTCGTCCGCGGTGTAGAACTGCCGGTTCGGGTACTCGGGCGTCACGAAGTGCTGGCCGGACGTCGGCGGCACCGTCGAGTAGTCGACCTTGGTGACGTCGGGCTTGTTGGTCTGCGGACCGACGTGCTCGCCGCTGCCGACCGCCTTGTCGTCGGTGATCGCGTCGCAGCTCGCCTGCGCGGCCGGGACGCCCAGCGACGCGAGCGAACCGCCCGGCACGCGCGAGTCGTCCTTGACGATCGCGAAGGTCACCGCGCCCGCGATGACCACGACGACGGCCACGGCCACGCCGACGATGGCCAGGCTGCGCCGGCGCTCGGCCGCCTTGGCCTGGCGCTGCATCTCGGCGATCTTGGCCTTGCGGTCCTGGTCGGCCTTCTTGGCTGCCACCTGTCGGTTCCTCGTCAGGTCGGGGCGGCCGCGGGCGTGCGGACCCGCCGGTGGTGTCGGGGGTTGCTCCTCGGGCCAACGGCGGGCGCAGCCGCGAGGTTCCGGCGCAGTCTACGGGGCGGGCCGGGTGACAATGGGCCGTGACCACCTCCCCGGACCGCACCAGCCGGTGGCGCCCCGGTCGACCGGTCGACCTGGCGGCCACCCTGGGCACCCTGGTCCGCGGCGGGGCCGACGTCACGCACCGGCTGCGCCCCGGCGGCGGGCTGTGGCGCGCGTCCCGCACCCCGCTCGGCCCGGTGACGCTGCACCTGCGCGTGCTGTCCGACGAGGTCGAGGCCGAGGTCTGGGGACCGGGCGGGGAGTGGGCCCTCGACAACGTCCCCGACCTGCTGGGCGGCTCGGACGACGACACCGGCTTCGCGCCCGAGCACCCGGTGCTCGTGGAGGCACGGCGCCGACGTCCGGGCTGGCGGGTCCCGCGCACCCGGCTGGTGATGGAGGCGCTCGCCCCCGCCGTCGTCGAGCAGAAGGTCACGGGGCACGAGGCGTTCGGCGGCTACCGGCGGCTGGTGCGGCGGTTCGGCGAGAAGGCGCCCGGGCCGGCGGGGGAGGCCGGCATGTTCGTGCCGCCCTCCGCCGCGCAGTGGGCCGCCGTGCCGTCGTGGGAGTGGCTGCAGGCCGGCGTGGACGGCGCTCGCTCGGCCGCGCTGGTGCGCGCGGCCCAGCGCGCCGGTCGCCTCGAGCAGACCCTGGACCTGCCGGCCGCCGAGGCCGAGCGCCGGATGTGCTCGATCCCCGGCATCGGCGTCTGGACCGCCGCCGAGGTGCGCCAGCGCGCGCACGGCGACGCCGACGCCGTCAGCTTCGGCGACTTCCACGTGCCGACCCACGTCGGGCGCTCGCTGACCGGCGAGGCGGTGGACGACGCGGGGCTGGCCGAGCTGCTCGAGCCGTACCGGCCGCACCGCTACCGCGTGCAGCGGCTGGTCGAGCTCGAGGCGCCGCGCCGGGCTCGGCGGGCTCCGCGGCCGACACCGCGCTGGCACCTGCCGGTGCGCTAGCGGCTCAGGAACTCCAGGGCCGCGGTCGACACCGCCAGCCAGCGGTCCTGCTCGCCCGCCGGCAGCAGCACCCAGTCCTTCATGGGCCGGCCCTTGCCGGACGGGTCGAACAAGGCAGCGCCTGGCACTGCCAGCGCCTCGGCGTGCGCCGGCGTGCCCGCGCCGAGCTTGGCGACGAACGAGCCGTCCGAGCGCAGGCAGCCGAGCACCTTGCCCGTGGCCTCGACCCGCAGCGCGCGCGAGCCGAACATCTTCCCGGTGCCCACGCGCGGGCCGAGGTCGTCGGCGAGGACGTCGAACAGCTCGTCGTCGGTGGGGGCGCTCATGGCGTCAGTATCGACTCGCGGGGCCGGGGTGCACCCGCACCTCGCCCGAGCTGCCGACCGGCTCGCCCACGAGGTCCTCGGCCCAGAGGGCGACGAGCAGCCGCTGCACCAGCCGGCCGCGCTCGAAGGCGTCGGGCTCGCGCACGACGAGGACGACGGCCGCGGAGTCGTCGGCGCCACCGACGAGCTCACCCGCCCCGGCGACCTGTGTCGCCCGTACTGCCCTGTGCCGCAACGGTTCTGGCAGCACCGAGGCCGGCTCGACCTCGCCTGCGGAGACCCCCAGCGCGGCCCGCACCGCCTCGACCGGACCGAGGCGGAACCAGTCAGAACCGCTGTCGCGCAACAGTTCTTGGGCACCGGGCCCGTCGTCGTCCGTCACGGACGACGCCAGCCCCCGCACGAGCGCGGCCGGGATGCCGGACGCCTTGCCCTTCACCAGGTCCGCGGCGGCGGCGACCTCGTCGGCGACCGCGCGCTCGGTCACCTCGAGCACCTGGCCGGAGGCGTCGGTCGTGCCGCGCAGGTCCTCGACGACGTCCAGACCGGCGCAGCCGAGCGCGAGGTCGCTCTGCCCGCGCCGCCACGCCCGCCCTGCGGTGTCGCTGACGACCACCGCGACCACCGGTGCGCCCGCGGCTCGCAATGCCCGGCGCAGGGCGCGGGCCTCGGCGTCCGGGTCGGCGGGCAGCGTGAGCACCGTGCCGGGCGCGGTGTTCGAGGCGTCGACGCCGGCGGCCGCCATGACCGGCCCGGCGGCCGACTCGACCACCTGGCTCAGCCCGCGCGGCGTGCGGCGCTCGGCCACGACGCGCACCGTCTGCTCCGCCACCACCGCGTCGCGGTCGGCCGTCTCGGCGACCAGCCCGAGCGCCTTCGAGACGACCTTGGACGACACGACGAGCACGTCGCCGGTCTCGAGCGAGCGCCCCGCCGCGGTCACCGCGGCCAGCAGCACCGCCGCGAGGTCGGTGCCCGCCGACACCTCCGGGACGCCGGGCAGCGCGACGACCTCGAGCCGGTCAGGCACCGGTGCGCGCGCCCTTCAGCTCGACCGCCAGGTCGAGGGCGGAACCGGCGATGGCGGCGGCCGCGTCGACGTCCGTCATGAGCAGCGGGCGCGCGCGCACCGCCAGCCGCGACGGCCACCCGCCGGGCACGTCGGCGTCGTCGGTGTCGACGAGCCAGCCGTCCAGGAAGTCCTCGTAGAGCCCGGCGACGGCCCGGGTCGTGGTCTCGACGCCGATGGCCTGCAGGCAGGCGTCGGCGTGGCCGCGCACCGGCCGGCCGCCGACCAGCGGCGACACCCCGACCACCGGCGCCCGGGTGCCGCGCACGGCGTCGCGCACGCCCGGCACGCCGAGCACGATGCCGATCGAGACCACCGGGTTGCTCGGGGGGAGCAGGACGACGTCGGCGTCGCGGAGGGCGTCGAGCACCCCCGGTGCGGCCGTGGCGCGCTCCATGCCGACCGCGACGATCTGCTGCGCGGGGACGCCCGCCTGCAACCGCACCCACCACTCCTGGAAGTGGATCGCCCGCCGGCCCTCGTCGTCCTCGACGACGACGTGCGTCTCGACCGGGTCGTCCGTCATCGGCAGCAGGCGCACGCGCTGCGCCGGCAGGCCCCAGCGCTCGCAGAGCACGGCCGTCACCTGCGACAGCGGCATGCCGAGGCCGAGCAGCTGGCTGCGCGCGACGTGCGTGCCGAAGTCGCGGTCGCCCAGCCCGAACCACTGCGGCTGCGCCCCGTACGCCGCGAGCTCGGACTGCACCACGTGCGTCTCGTCCGCGCGGCCCCAGCCCTGCGCGTCGTCGATCCCGCCGCCGAGCGTGTACATGACGGTGTCGAGGTCGGGGCAGACCCGCAGGCCGAACAGCGTGATGTCGTCGCCGGTGTTGCCGACCACCGTCACCTCGGCGTCGCGACGGTCGGGGTCGGGGGAGCTCGCGAGGTGGGCCAGCAGGCCGCGCAGGAAGCGGGCTCCGCCGACACCACCGGCGATGGCGGTGATGCGCATGAGGCCGAGTCTTCCAGCCCGTCGGGCGTGCTCGGACGTTCACCCGTTCGGACGCATCTGCAGAGATCTTGCTCGATATCACCGTTCGGCTTGACGAGAGGGGTATGACACGCGTGTAATTCCAGGCATGTCGCGCCGGGCCCGGGGAGGGATCCGGCGGACGACGAGGGTCGAGGAGGGGCCGTGAACGAGCTGGGTGCAGCAGCTGCAAGCAGCGTCATCGGACGGCAGCGCACGGGGAGCGACTTCCCCGGGATCGACCACCCGCCCGCGGGCGAGGACTTCGACGCGTTCGTGCGTCGGGAGGCCTCGCTGGCACCGGTCCCGCCGGTCGCCCTGGGCGCTCTGGAGATGCCGAGGCTGATCGACCTCGCGGACGCCGAGGACGAGGGCGAGCTGTCGTGGCAGGAGCGCGCGCTGTGCGCGCAGACCGATCCTGAGGCGTTCTTCCCCGAGAAGGGCGGCTCGACGCGCGAGGCCAAGAAGGTCTGCGTGTCCTGCGAGGTGCGCTCGGAGTGCCTCGAGTACGCCCTGGCGCACGACGAGCGCTTCGGGATCTGGGGCGGGCTGAGCGAGCGCGAGCGCCGCCGGTTGAAGAAGCAGGCGGTCTGATCACCCTCACCTCGCCTGCACCACCGGACGCCGACGAGCACCACCCGCGACGTCCGGCACCCCCCGTACGCCAGCACGTCGTCGCGGTCGTGGTCGCCCACGACGGGCAGCCGTGGCTGCCGCGCTCGCTCGCGGCGCTGCGGCGCCAGACCCGCCAGCCGGACGTCGTCGTCGCCGTCGACACCGGCTCCGAGGACACCTCGCCCGGCCTGCTGCGCGACGCGCTGGGCCCGGACGCCGTGCTGTCGGCCCCGCGCGGCACCGGCTTCGGCGACGCCGTGCGGATGGGCCTGGCCCACGCCGCGCCCGGCGCCGACCCGGTGCACGCCTGGGTCTGGGTGCTGCACGACGACAGCGCACCCGACCCGCGCGCGCTCGAGCTGCTGCTCGACGCCGGGGCCGGTTCGTCGTCCGTCGGCGTGGTCGGCCCCAAGCTCGTGGCGTGGGACGACGACGACCTGCTGGTCGAGGTCGGCCTGACGGTCGGCCGGGGCGGGCGCCGCGACACCGGGCTCGACGGCGTCGAGCGCGACCAGGGCCAGCACGACCACCGCAGCGACGTGCTCGCGGTGCCGTCGGCCGGCCTGCTCGTGCGGCGCGCGGTCTGGGACGAGCTCGGCGGCTTCGACCCCGCCCTGCCGCTGCTGCGCGACGACATCGACCTGTGCTGGCGCACGCACCTGGCCGGGCACCGCGTCGTCCTGGCGCCGCGGGCCGTGGTGGCCGACGCGCAGGCCAGCACGCGCGGGCTGCGCTCGGTCGACGCCGTGCCGGTCGCGGTGCGCCGCGTCGACCGGCAGCACGGCCAGCACGTCGCGCTGGCCCGGTGCGGCTGGCTCGCGCTGCCCTTCCTGCTCGCCTGGATCACGCTGGTCTCGCTGACCCGCGCCACCCTGCTGCTGGCGGCCAAGTCGCCCGGCCGCGCGGCCGAGGAGCTGCGCGCGGTGGCCGTCACGCTGCTGCTGCCGTGGCGGTGGCTGGGCTCGCGGTGGCGCTCGCGCGGGCGGCGCACGGTGCGGCGCGCGAGCCTGGCGCCGCTGATGACCCCGCGGTTCGCGCCCGTGCGGCACGCGGTCGACGTCCTGGGCGGGTGGGCCGCCCGCGACCGCGGCGCCGATCTCGAGCCCGACGCCGGTGACGCCGGCGCGATCGAGAGCGGTCCGGTCGCCGAGGAGGCGCAGACCGTCGTCCTGACCCCCACCGGGTGGGGACGTCGCGTGGTCACCCACCCGCTCACCGTCGTCTCGTCGTTGCTGCTGGCCGCGACGCTGGTCGCCTGGCGCCGCCTGCTCGCGCCGATGGCGGGCGGCGGCGCCCTGGTCGGCGGCGAGCTGCGCGCCTCCGGCAGCGACGCCACCTCGCTGTGGCACGCCGCGCTAGACGCCGTGCGCGGCCCCGGGCTGGGCACCGACCAGCTCGCCTCGCCCGGGGCGGTCGTCCACGCGGGCTGGGTGTGGCTCGTCGCCCGCTTCGCCGGCTCGGCCGCACCCTCGGTGAGCACCGAGCTGCTGCTCGTCGCGGCCCCCGTGCTGGCCGGCGTCGCCGCGTACGTCGCGGCCGGTGCCGCGACCCGCTCGCGCTGGCTGCGCGGCTGGGCCGCGCTGGTGTGGGGCGGCGCGCCGCTGCTGACCACCGCCCTCGGCCAGGGACGCGTCGGACCGGTCGCCGTCACCGTGCTGCTCCCGCTCGTCGCCGCCCTCGTGGCGCGGACCCTGACCCGGCGCGCCTCCGGCACCCTCACCGCCACCTTCGCCGCGGCCATCGGGCTGGCGCTGGTGGCGACGGCCCTGCCGGCCGTCGCCCTGGTCGGCGCCGCGGTGGCGCTCGCGAGCGTGCTGCTCTGCCGCGGCGGGGCCCGGGTGCGCTCGCTGCTGCTCGTCGTCCTGCCGCCGGCGCTGCTCGGACCGTGGCTGGCCGAGCTCGTCGCCGACCCGCGCCTGCTTCTCGCCGGCCCGGCCGCCGTCGCGCACCCCGAGCCCGGCGCCGCGATCGGCGACGGGCTGAGCGTCCCCTTCGCCTGGACCCACGCGGTCGACCTGCCCGGCGGCGCTCCGGCCTGGGCGGCTGCGCTGTGGGTCGGACCGCTCGTGCTGCTCGCCCTCGTCGCCCTGACCCGGGGCGGCCCGCGCGGCCGGGTGGTCGCCGTCCTCGGGTGGGTGGGGCTGCTCGGCCTCGCCCTGGCCGCGCTCGCGCCGTCCCTGCTGCTCTCGCGCCCGGGCCAGCTGCCGCTCACGTCCTGGGCCGGCGCCGGCGGCACCGTGGTGCTGCTCGCGCTCGTCGCCGCACCGGTGGTGGCCGGCGACGGGCTGCGCCGGCGCCTGGCCCGCTTCGGCTTCGGCTGGCGGCAGCTGGTGCTGGCGCCGCTGGTGGCCCTCGGCGTCCTCGCGCCGTTGCTCGGCGTCGGCGCGTGGGCCTGGCAGGGCGCCGACGGCACCCTGCGGCACACCACCGGCACCGGGCTGCCGGCGGTGGCGCGCGACGCCGCCACCGGCGTCCACGGCACCCGCACCCTCGTCCTGGCCGACGACGCCGGCCGGCTGACCTACCGGCTGGACGGCGGCGAGCCGGCGTCCGTGGCCCGCGACCTCGCCCAACCCGTCGTGGCGGCGGCCGACGTTCCGCTGCGCGCCGCGGTGACCCAGGTCGCCAACCCCGGTGTGACGCCGGTCGGCGAGGACGTCGTCGCCGGGCTGCACCGGCTCGCCGTCGGGTTCGTGCTGGTGCGCGAGCCCGTCCCGGCCGCGCTGGCCGAGCGGCTGGACGCCACGGCCGGGCTGGCCCGGATCGGCCGCTCCGCCGACGGCCAGCTCTGGCGGGTCGGCGACGGCGGCCCGGACGACGCCTCCCGCGCTCGCGTGCAGCGCTCGTCCGGCACGTTGCTGGCGGCCGTTCCGGTGAGCGGGCCGCACGCCGCGGTCGACACCGACGTCGCCGACGGGCCGCGCGGACGGCTGCTCGTGCTGTCCGAGCAGGCCTCGACGCTGCGCACCGCCACCCTCGACGGCACCGCGCTGCGACCGGTCCGGCTGGCCGGCGCCGACGCCTGGCGCCAGGCCTACGCGCTGCCGGCCCAGGGCGGCCACCTCGTCGTCAGCACGGTCGACCCGCTGGTGCGCACCTGGCGCTGGGTGCAGCTGGCGCTGCTCGTGCTGGTCGGGCTGCTCGCCCTGCCGGTGCGCCGACCGAACGGCGAGCTGCGATGAGCGCCCGCCGGCTGGCCGACCTCGCGCTGCGCAGCACCGTGCCGGTCCTGGCCGCCGGGCTCGTCGCCTTCGTGCTCGTCGAGCCGCAGGCGGTCGGCGTCGCCCCCGGACGGGCGGCCCACCAGCCGCAGCAGCAGGTGCCGGTCGAGCAGGCCGAGCTGGTGTGCCCCGGGCCCGAGACGATCGGCGTGCGCGGCGCCGCGACCGGCAGCCCGGACGACGGCGGCGACCCGACGCCGCCCGAGCCCGCCACCGTCGCCGCCGCCA
>NZ_BAAGXY010000094.1:0-10035 GCF_054779595.1 Angustibacter peucedani | reverse complement strand
TCGCCGGCGTGCGCGAGGCGCGCGGCCTTCAGCTCGTCGAGCGACCCGGCCGCCGCGGTCGCGGCGAGCGCGTCGGCCAGCGCCGCGGCGACCGCGTCGACCGACAGCGCCTCGACCTCCACCGGGTCGTAGCTGGAGTTGGGGGCGGACATGATGACCTCGTTCCGTGGTGCGGGGAGTCGGCCCATGGTCCCAGGCCGGGGGTGGGCGCCCGCGCTCAGGCCACGTGGTCGGGCACCGAGGCGGGCAGCGTAAATCGGAACTCGGCACCACCCGAGCTCGCGCGCCCCACGGTGATCCGCCCGCCGTGCGCCTCGACCAGCCCGCGCACGAGGTAGAGCCCCAGACCGGTGCCACCGCGACGACGTCCGTGCCAGAAACGGGTGAACACCCGCTGCAGGTTCTCGTCGTCGATGCCCTCGCCCTCGTCGCTGATGCTCACGGCGACGACCGGCTCGGGGTCGGAGCCGGGGACGAGCACCTCGGAGGTGGCCACGAGGTCCAGTGTCACGGTGCCGTCGCCGTGCCGCACCGCGTTTTCGAGCAGGTTGGCCAGCACCTGGTCGAGCCGGTCGGGGTCGGCCCACACCTCGGGCAGGTCGGGAGCGGCGTGCACGACGAACTTGCGCTCGTCGTTGCCGCTGGCGACCATCCGGTCGACGTAGCGGCGGGCGGCGACGGCGACGTCGACCGGCTGGCGGCGCACCTCGAGCCGGCCGGCGTCGATGCGCGAGATGTCGAGCAGCTCGGTGATCAGGCGGGTGACGCGGTCGGCGTCGTGCTCGATCGTCTCGAGCATGAAGCGCTTCTGGTCGTCGGTGAACCGCTCCCACCGGCGCAGCAGCGTGGCGGTGAAGCCCTTGACCGAGGTCAGCGGCGAGCGCAGCTCGTGCGCGACGGTGGAGATGAGCGCGCCGTGCTCCTCGAGCAGGCGCTGGCGGGCCACCGCGTCGCGGACGCCGAGCACCACGGCGTCGACCGGCCGGCCCTTGCCCGGACGCCGGTAGGTGGCGGTGACCAGCACCTCGACCGGGCCGTCGGGGTTGCTGAGCAGCAGCAGCCGCTCGCGGTGCCCGGTGCGCGTGGCGAGGCCGCCCCAGGGGTCGGTGCACGCCCACCAGCGCCGACCCTCGGTGTCGGTGAGCACCAGCACCTCGCGCACGTCGCGGCCGAGCAGGTCGGCGCGGTCGCGCTGCAGCACGCGCTCGGCGGCGGCGTTGACCGCGACGACGACGGCGTCACCGTCGGCGACCACCACGCCGTCGGGCAGGTGGTCGAGCTCGACGTCGCCCCCCGGCGCGGCGCCCCCGGGCATCACGCACCCCGGCCGCAGCTGGTGGGGGCCCCGCGCATGACGGCGACTCTACCCACCCTGCCCGACGGCGCGGTGCTCGCGGCGCTGGGCCCGGGCCGAGGCGTACAGGCAGACGGTGGCCGCGGTGGCGAGGTTCAGCGACTCGGCCCGGCCGTGGATCGGCACGCGGACGACGGCGTCGGCCAGCGCGCGCTGCTCGGGCGGCAGACCCCAGGCCTCGTTGCCGAAGACCCAGGCCGTGGGCCGCGCCAGCAGTGCGTCCGGGTCGCGCTCGGCGTCGTCCTGCAGGGTGTCGAGGTCGTGGTCGCCCGCGCCGTCGGCCGCGAGCACCACCAGCCCGCGCTCGCGCAGCGCGGCCACGGTCTCGGCCAGCGTCGCGCCCTGCGCGACCGGCAGGTGGAACAGGCTGCCCGCCGTCGAGCGCACGCACTTGGGGTTGTGGACGTCGACGCTGGCCTCGGTCAGGACGACGGCACCGGCGCCCGCGGCGTCGGCCGCGCGCAGCACGGTGCCGGCGTTGCCGGGGTCGCGCACGTGGCTCAGCACCGCGACCAGGTCGGGCGCGGTCGCCAGGACGTCGGCGAGCGGCCGGTCGACGGCCGCGCAGACGGCGAGCAGCCCTTGGGGGCTGACCGTGCCGGTCATGGCGGCCATGACCTCCTCGCTCACCCCGACGGCGTCCAGGCCCGCGGCGCGCGCGAGGGCGAGCTCGTCCGGGTACCGCTCGGCGGCGGCCGGCGTGACGTACAGCTCGGCGACCACGGCCGCGCCGTCACCGACGGCAGCGTGGGCGGCGAGCGCCTCGCGCACCGCCTGCGGGCCTTCGGCCACGAACTGGCCGGCCCGCTCACGACCGACGCGCCTGGCCAGCCGGTGCACGCGCCGGACCCGGTCCGCCCGCGGGTTCGCGAGGCGGACGTCCACGGAGGGGGTCACGGCGGGTGCGCCGGTCGGCGCAGGCGCGTCGGTGATGGGCGTGCGGGCTGCCGTCAGGCCGCGTCGCCCGCGGCCTGGGCCGGGACGTTCGCGCGGGACAGCTCGACGAGGGCCGCGAAGGCGGTGGCGTCGTTGACGGCCAGCTCGGCCAGCATCCGACGGTCGACCTCGACGCCCGCGGCCTTCAGGCCCTGGACGAAGCGGTTGTACGTCATGCCGTTGGCGCGGGCCGCGGCGTTGATCCGCTGGATCCACAGGCGACGGAAGTCGCCCTTCTTGGCCCGGCGGTCGCGGTAGGCGTAGCCGAGCGAGTGGGTGACCTGCTCCTTGGCCTTGCGGTACAGGCGCGAGCGCTGACCGCGGTAGCCGCTGGCCCGCTCGAGGACGACCCGGCGCTTCTTCTGGGCGTTGACCGCCCGCTTCACGCGTGCCACGTGAGTACTCCTTCAGTCGGTGCGACGTCCGCGCAGCGGACGTGCTGGGGGAACGGGGGCCTCAGCGGCCGAGCAGCTTCTTGATCTTCTTCACGTCGGACTTGGCGACCACCACGTCGTTGGAGAGGGCGCGCGCCTTCTGCGGCGTCTTCTCGTGGAACTTGTGGACGTGACCGGCCTGCTCGCGCATGACCTTGCCCTTGCCGGTCACCCGGAAGCGCTTCTTCGCACCGCTGTGCGTCTTGTTCTTCGGCATGGCTGCCGTTCTCCTCGTCTCGTCCGCCCGCGCGGGCGGGCGTGCTTCGTCGTCCGCCGGTCCCGCGCGGCGCGCAGGACCGGAAGCTGGGGTGGTGCGGTCTAGGCCTGGGCCTCGACCGGCGTGGCCTCGGACGTCGCGTCAGGCGCGTCGTCGACCGCGGTGGCGGTCTCGGCGCTGCGCCGGCGGCGCTCCTCGGCCTTGGCGTCGGCCTTCTTCTTCGTCGGTCCGAGCACCATGATCATGTTGCGGCCGTCCTGCTTCGGCGCGCTCTCGACGAAGCCGAGCTCGGCGACGTCCTCGGCGAGCCGCTGCAGCAGCCGGAACCCCAGCTCGGGGCGGGACTGCTCGCGTCCGCGGAACATGATCGTGACCTTCACCTTGTCGCCCGCCTTCAGGAACCGGACGACGTGGCCCTTCTTGGTGCCGTAGTCGTGCGGGTCGATCTTGGGGCGGAGCTTGATCTCCTTGATCACGGTGTTGATCTGGTTCTTGCGGGCCTCACGGGCCTTCAGAGCCGTCTCGTACTTGAACTTGCCGAAGTCCATGAGCTTGCAGACCGGCGGGCGCGAGTTGGGCGCGACCTCGACCAGGTCGAGATCTGCCTCCTGCGCCAGTCGCAGCGCGTCCTCGACGCGCACGATGCCGACCTGCTCGCCGTTCGGGCCGACGAGCCGCACCTCGGGTACCCGGATGCGGTCGTTGATGCGGGGCTCGCTGATGTGCTGCTCCTCACGGTCTGACGGGGCGACCGCTGGGACGAGAAAGGCTCCTCGCCGCCGACGCGGGAGGAGCCTCGAGCCGCGGTCCGGGGAACGCCACGGGCGGCGACGTCGCCGGCTGGGAACCGGCGTGCCGCAGCACGCGGACCGGCCTCGCGGCCGTTCCGGACCGGGACCTGGCGGCCTCGCGGCCGCGCAGGTGGGAGAGACTCCTCTTGCGCACCCGGACTGCTGGAGCCCCGGAGGGCGCCGACGGACCGGGTCGGTCAGTCTGCAAGGGTAGCAGCATGGAACCGGGCCCAGGAATTCCCGCGCACGGGGGCGACGAGGCCGACGAGGCCGACGAGCGGCGCGACATCGCCGACGTCCCCGCGATCGAGCTCATCTCGACCGCCGCGCTGCACCTGATGAGCGCCGCCGCGGTCAAGTGCGGTCTGGGCGCCGAGGCCGACGCCGAGCGCCACCTGGACCTCGACGAGGCCCGCAAGCTCATCACCGCCCTGGCCGGGCTGGTCACCGCGGCCGCGCCCGAGGTCGGCAACCAGCACGCCGCGCTGCTGCGCGACGGCCTCAAGCAGGTGCAGCTGGCCTTCCGCGAGGCGCTCCCCGTGCCCGACGCCCCCGGCCAGGGACCCGGCGAGAAGCTCACCGGCCCCGTCGCGTAGGCCCTGCAGGCCGGTCAGCCGACGTCCAGGCCCAGGTCGCGGGCGGCGCGGGCGAACGCGTCGAACGCCGCGCCGCCGAGCAGCACGAACCGCACCGTCTCGACGCCCGAGCCGGCCGCACCCGCCTCGACCACCGTGCGCAGCGCGACCGGCGCGGCCTCGGCCATCGGGTAGGCGTAGGCCCCGGTCGAGATCGAGGGGAAGGCCACGGTGCGCGCGTCGAGCTCGTCGGCCACGCGCAGCGACGACCCGTACGCCGCGGCGAGCAGCGGGGCCGGGTCGGGCTCGCGCGGGTAGACCGGGCCGACGGTGTGGATCACCCAGCGCGCGGTCAGGAGGCCGGCCGTCGTGGCCACCGCCTCCCCGGTCGGCAGCCCGTCCGGGAACGTGGTGGCCCGCAGCTCGCGGCAGGCGGCCAGCACGTCCGGCCCGCCCGCGGCGTGGATCGCGCCGTCGACCCCGCCGCCGCCGAGCAGACTGCGGTTCGCCGCGTTGACCACGGCGTCGACGTCCTGCTCGGTGATGTCGCCCCGCACCAGCTCGACCCACACGGCCCCATCCTGCCTCGTGCCGCGGCGGGCCGTCAGGCGGTGGGCACCGGACGTCGTCCGGCGGGCAGCGCGACCAGGCCGACCACGGCGAGCACGGCCCCGACGACGCCGACCACGGCGAAGCCGGCCCACGGGTCGACGTGGTCGATCGCGAACCCGGCGAGCGGCGCACCCACCGCGATGCCGGCCGTCAGCGCGGAGCCGTGCCAGCCCATCGCCTCGCCGCGCACCTGCTCGGGCACCAAGGCGGTCACCACCTCGGCCGTGGCGGTGATGACCGGGGCGCAGAAGAAGCCCGCGACGAACATCGCCACCGCCAGCGCGGCCGGGCCGCTGAAGAACCCGACGGGCGCGGTGAGCACGGCCAGCCCCAGCAGCAGCCACGACGGCGGCAGCGACCGCGAGATCGCGCCGTAGACGACGCCGCCGAGCAGCGACCCGAAGGCCCAGACGGCGGCGACGAAGCCGGTCCAGCCGATCTGGTCGGTGGCCCGCAGCGCGGCGATGATCGAGACGTCGGCCCCCGACAGCACCACGGTCGCCGCCGCCGTGGCGCCCAGCACCGCCACCAGCGCCGCCGTCACGGGGATGCGCGGCTTCGCGGTGGCCCCGCCGTCGGCCGCGGCCCGCTCCCGCTCGGCGGCCGAGCGGGTCGGCGGGTCGAGCACCCAGAGCCAGGCGCCGGCCAGCACGGCGAACAGCCCGAGGCCCACCAGCGCCACGGTCGTCGAGACCTGCGTGGCCACCAGGACGCCGAGGGCGGGCGCGATCATGAACGACACCTCGACGCTGATCGAGTCCAGCGCGAAGGCGGTGCGCCGCTGCTCCTCGGGCACCATGACCGACAGCGCCAGCCGGATGACCGTGAAGACCGGCAGCCCCAGCGCGCCGCCGACGACCACCGCACCGACGAGCACCCAGTACGGCAGCCACGGCGCGGCCGACCACACCACGGCCTCGGCCAGCAGCGACGGCAGCAGGGCCGTGCGCAGCCCGAGCCGGTCGACCGCCCGCCCGCGCCACGGCGCACCGAAGGCCATGCCGATGGTCCACGCCGCCACGACGACCCCGGCCGCGCCGTAGCCGAGGCCGAGGCGCTGCACCACGTGCACGGTCAGGACGACGGTCGTGGCCGCGTGCGGGATGCGGGCCAGCGCCCCGACCAGGGTGATCGACCGGACCCCGGGGACGGCGAGCACGCGGCGGTACGGGGTCAGGGGCACGACCGCCATCCTGCCAGCGCGCCGAGCCGACGATCTGTCAGGCGGAGGTGATCGCGAGCTCCACGCCGTCGACCCGCTCGCGGACGACGTCGCTGACCTGCAGCCGCTCCCCCACCTCGCCCGCCAGGCGGTGCAGCTCGTCCGGGTCCAGCCCCGGCGCCACCCGGACCACGACCCGCAGCTCGGCCTCGCGACCCGGCTCGGCGTCCAGGCCGACGACGCCGTCGACCCCGGTGGCGGCGTCGTCCAGCACCGCCCGGACGTCGGGGTCGCGGTGCGCCGGGTGCCAGGGACGGCCCTGCCCGACGGCCCACAGCGCCGGCCGCGACACCACGAAGGTCGTCGGCCCGGCGGGGTCGAGCACCATCAGGTCGCAGCCCTCGGCCACCGCCGACACGGCCGCGCGACGGCAGTCGACGGGCACCGGGCGAGCGCTGGAGTCCCACTGCTGCAACGACTCCAGGCTCGAGAAGACGGGCAGGGCGCGCCGGCCGTCCTGACCGGTGAGGGTCACGAGGGCCATGTCGGCCTGCTTGTCGGCGGTGCCGTGCACCGCCTCGACGCCCTCGCCGAGCACCGCCACCACGGGCACGAGCAGGCGGGCCGAGGCCAGCGCCGCCACGACCGCTGCGTCGTCGCCCGTGCCGTCCGCGAGAGCCGAGAGCGCCTGTGCCACAGCGGGATCGGCCGACCCGTCGTCCCCGTCGAAGCCGCCCTGGGGCAGGGTGCGGCCGGTCCAGGGCACGCCGGCGGAGTCGGCCGGCTGCTCGCCCATCAGTACGCCCGGGCCACGACCGCGATCGCGCCGGGCTCGTCGTCCGAGGTCGGCACGCCGCCGTCCTCGCGCACCAGGCAGCGCACGGTGACGCCGCGCCCGGCCAGGTCGGCCTCGCCCTCGACGCCCACCGCGGCCCACGGCACGCGGGCCCAGCCGGTGGCGGCGGCCTCGGCCGCCTCGTCGACGGTCGCCACCTCGACGGTCGCTCCCTCGCGCCGGGCCAGCGCCTCGTCGTAGAGGGCCTGGTGGTCCTCGGCGAGCGCGGCGACGACGTCCGCGACGGCCTGGGCCACCGGGGTCGGCGTCTTGCTGCCCGGTACGCGCCGCACGACGGTGACCTGCCCGGCCGCCAGGTCGCGGGGGCCGACCTCGACCCGCACCGGGACGCCCTTGAGCTCGGCGTCGACCGCGCGGCGGCCGAAGGGGGTGTCGACGCGGTCGTCGAGCTCGACCCGCACGCCCGCGGCGGCCAGGTCGTCGACGAGCCGGGACGCGGTGGGCAGGACGTCGTCGCCGTCCTTGACCACGGTGACGAGCGCTTGGAGCGCGGCCAGCCCGGGCGGGACGCGCAGCCCGTCGTCGTCGCCGTGCGCCATGACGAGCCCGCCGAGCATGCGGGTCGAGGTGCCCCAGGAGGTGGTCCAGGCGATCTGCCGGGTCGAGGTGGCGTCGAGGAAGTCGACGCCGAAGGCCCGCGCGAAGTTCTGCCCCAGCTCGTGCGAGGTGCCCATCTGCAGCGCCTTGCCGTCACCCATCATCGCCTCGAGCGACATCGTGGCCGTGGCCCCGGCGAAGCGCTCGCGCACCGTCTTGCGGCCCACGACCACGGGCACCGCCAGCACCGTGCGCATGAAGTCCTCGTAGACCTCGTGCAGGATCCTGCGCGCGTACGCCGCGGCGTCGGCCTCGCTGGCGTGGGCGGTGTGGCCCTCCTGCCACAAGAACTCGCTGGTGCGCAGCAGCAGCCGCGGGCGCATCTCCCAGCGCACGACGTTGGCCCACTGGTTGAGCAGCAGGGGCAGGTCGCGGTAGCTCGAGACCCACTTCGCCATGAACTCGCCGATGACCGTCTCGGACGTCGGCCGGACGACGACGGGTTCCTCGAGCTCCTTGCCGCCGGCGTGCGTCACGACGGCCAGCTCGGGGCTGAAGCCCTCGACGTGCTCGGCCTCGCGCTGCAGGTAGCTCTGCGGGATGAACAGCGGGAAGGCCGCGTTGCGCGCACCGGCCGCCTTGATCCGGGCGTCCATCTCGGCCTGCATGCGCTCCCAGATCGCGTACCCGTAGGGCCGGATCACCTGGCTGCCGCGCACCGGGCCGTTCTCGGCGAGCTCGGCCTTGGCCAGCACCTCCTGGTACCAGCGGGGGAAGTCCTCGGAGCGAGGCGTCAGGACGCGTTGACGAGCCATGGGGCCCGATCCTAGGGGCGGGCTCGCGAGCGCGGGGCTCAGCCCTCGGGCCGGCCGGCGACGTCGAGCGCCTCGGGCAGCGTGAACGCCTGGGCGTACAACGCCTTGCCGACGATCGCGCCCTCGACCCCGAGGGGCACGAGCGCCCGCAGCGCGACCAGGTCGTCCAGGCTCGACACGCCGCCGCTCGCGACCACCGGTGCGCTCGTGCGCGCGCACACCTCGCGCAGCAGGTCGACGTTCGGGCCGCGCAGCGTGCCGTCCTTGGTGACGTCGGTGACGACGTACCGGGCGCACCCGTCGCGGTCGAGCCGCTCGAGGGTCTCCCAGAGGTCGCCGCCCTCCTGCGTCCACCCGCGCGCGGCGAGCGTCGTGCCCCGGACGTCGAGCCCGACCGCGATCCGGTCGCCGTGCTGGGCGATGGCGCGGGCGGTCCAGCCCGGGTCCTCCAGCGCGGCGGTGCCGAGGTTGACCCGCGCGCAGCCGGTGGCGAGCGCGGCCGCCAGCGAGGCGTCGTCGCGGATGCCGCCGCTCAGCTCGACGGCGACGTCCAGCCGCCCGACCACCTCGGCCAGCAGCTCGTGGTTGGAGCCGCGGCCGAACGCGGCGTCGAGGTCGACGAGGTGCACCCACTCGGCCCCGGCCTCGGCCCAGGCCAGCGCGGCCGCCAGCGGGTCGCCGTACGACGTCTCGCTGCCGGCCTCGCCCTGCACGAGGCGCACGGCCTGCCCGTCGGCGACGTCGACGGCGGGCAGCAGCTGCAGGCGGGACTCACCGGACACGGGCGGGCTCCTCGGGAGGGTGGACGGACGTCGTCGGGGCGGCGGTCACAGTCCGCGCACCCAGTTCTCGAGCAGGTGCGCGCCGGCGTCCCCGCTCTTCTCGGGGTGGAACTGCGTGGCGGCCAAGGGGCCGTTCTCGACCGCGGCCACGAACGGCACGCCGTGCTCGGCCCAGGTGACCAGCGGCGCGCGCAGGGTCGCACCGAGGGCGGACGTCGACGGCGCCGGCAGCTCCCAGCGCTGCACCGCGTAGGAGTGCACGAAGTAGAAGCGCTCGTGCTCGACCCCGGCGAAGAGCCGGCTGCCCTCGGCGGGCGCGACGGTGCTCCACCCCATGTGCGGGACGACGGCGGCGGGCAGCCGCTCGACGACGCCGGGCCACTCCCCCAGGCCGTCCAGCGGTCCGGCGGCGTACGGCTCGGTCGAGCGCTCGAACATCACCTGGTGCCCGACGCAGATGCCCAGCACCGCCCGGCCCCCGGCCAGCCGACGTCCGACCAGCTCGCCCGCGCGCACCGCGGCCAGGCCGGCCACGCAGGCCGAGAAGTTGCCGACGCCCGGCACGACCAGCCCGTCGGCGGCCATCACCGACGCGCGGTCGGCGGTGAGCTCGACGTCGGCGCCGACCCGCTCGAGCGCGCGCACGGCGGAGTGCACGTTGCCCGACCCGTGGTCGAGGACGACGACGCGCGGCGAGGTCATCGGCCGTCGTCCAGCTGGCCGGCGAGGTCGGCCTCGTGCGCGGCGAACGCGTCGAACCGCTGCGCCGCCCGCTCGTCGGGGTCGACGCGTACGGCGCCGGGCAGGTCGCCAGCCGCGACCGCCGCCAGGGTCAGGCCCGCACCGGGCAGGCCGAGGGCCAGCAGCACGCCGTCGACGACGTCCGCCGCGGTGGCCTCGTCGGCCGCCAGCGCCGCGCTGAGCCCGGGCGTGCGGTCGGTACGGGCGTCGGCGACGGCGTCGA
>NZ_BAAGXY010000093.1:0-4473 GCF_054779595.1 Angustibacter peucedani | reverse complement strand
GCCGACGGGCGCCTGCGGGGCGGTCGGCTGCGTCGCTGGCGCGGCCGGCTGCTCGGCCGCCGGCGTCGCCGGCTCGTCGCCCGGCTTCGCGGCGGGCTGGGGGGTCGGCCGGGGGGTCGGCTCGGTGGGCTGGTCGCTCATGGCAGGTCTCCTCGGTGGTGGGGCGCTGCCACCACGATCGGCGACCGATCTGGGGCCACGGCCCGAGGAGCCTGTGAATCACCTGGGAACGCGGAGCGCTCTCAGGGGTGCGAGCCGGCCGGGCTGACGTGGATCACGGCCGTGGTCAGGCGCGGCAGCCGCTCGAGCAGGTGCTCCTCGGCGTGGTGCGCGATGTCGTGCGCGTCGTGCACCGCGAGGTCGGGCGGGACGGTGATGTCGGCCTGCGCGTGCAGCGTGTGGCCGATCCAGCGCAGCCGCAGGTCCTGCACGTCGAGCACGCCCTCGACAGTCCCGATGGCGTGCCGCGCCGCGTCGACGAGGTCGGGGTCGACGGCGTCCATCAGCCGGGCACCGACCTGCACGACGGCCGAGCGCAGGACGCCGAGGATCGCCACCGCGATGACCAGCCCGACCACCGGGTCGGCCCAGGGCAGCCCGAGCGCCACCCCGCCCGCGCCCAGGACGACGGCGAGCGAGGTGAACCCGTCGGTGCGCGCGTGCAGGCCGTCGGCCACCAGCGCCGCCGAGCCGATCTGGCGCCCGACGCGGATCCGGTAGCGGGCCACCACCTCGTTGCCCGCGAAGCCGATCACCCCGGCCGCGGCGACCGCCCACAGGTGGTGCACCGAGCGCGGGTGCACCAACCGGTCGACCGCCTCGTACGCCGCCAGCCCGCTCGACAGCGCGATCATCGCCACGACGAACAGGCCGGCAAGGTCCTCGGCCCGGCCGTAGCCGTAGGTGAAACGGTCGTTCGCGGGTCGGCGGGCCAGGCCGAACGCCACCAGCAGCGGGACGGCGGTGAGCGCGTCGGCCACGTTGTGAAGGGTGTCGCCCAGCAGCGCGACCGAACCGGTGAGCACCACCACCACGGCCTGCAGCGCGGCGGTGACCGCGAGCAGGGCCAGGCTCAACCAGAGCGCCCGCCGGCCGCGGGCGTCCGCCTCCAGCGCGGCGTCCACCTGGTCGGCCGCGTCGTGGGAGTGCCCGCCCACCAGCTCGGACGCCGCGTGGCGCAGCCGGGCGAGCAGGCCGGCGTCCGCACCGTGCCCGTGCCCGTGCCCGTGGTCGTGGCCGTGCCCGTGGCCGTGCTCCGGCGCGGGGTCGTCCTGGCCGTGGTCGTGCTGCGACGGCGCCGAGCGGTGGCTCATCCGCGGAGGCTAGAGGACGCCGGGTCCGGACGCACGGACGGCCCCTTCCCCGGGCGGGGAAGGGGCCGTGCGCGGTGGAGCCGCCTAAGGGAATCGAACCCTTGACCTACGCATTACGAGTGCGTCGCTCTGGCCGACTGAGCTAAGGCGGCAGCGCCCCAGCGAAGGGGCACGAGCATCGAGTATAGGGGTCGCGCGACGGTGCTCGGCACGGGACCGCTCAGGTGCAGGTCAGGCCGTCGGCGGGCACGGTGCCGCGCAGCAGGTACCGGTCGACCGCCTTGTCGACGCACCGGCTGCCGCGCATGTAGGCCGTGTGGCCGTCGCCCTGGTAGGTGACGAGGTGGCCGTCGGCGAGCTGGTCGGCCAGGCCCTTCGCCCACGCGTAGGGCGTCGCCGGGTCGCGGGTCGTGCCGACGACGACGATCGGCGGGCTGCCCTCGGCGGTGATCTTCTCCGGCACGTTCTTCGTGCGCACCGGCCAGTACGCGCAGGGCAGCTGGCTCCAGTCGAGGAACGCTCCCCAGGTGGGCGCCGCCTGCTCGTAGGCCTTCAGCGAGCCTTGCACCCCGGCCAGCCCGCCGTCGTCCGGGCGGTCGAGGCAGTTGACGGCGTAGATCACGGTGTTGGAGTTCGAGCTGTAGCGCCCCTCGGTCGAGCGGTCGGCGTACGCGTCGGCCAGCCGCAGCAGGCCCGCGCCGTCGCCGCCGAACGCCTGGTCGAGCGCCTGGCGCAGCACCGGCCAGTAGCCCTGGTCGTACATCGCGACGGCGATGCCCAGCGAACCCCACCCCTCGGTGAGCGGGCGCGCCGCGTCGCCGCTCGGCAGCGGCTGCGCGTCGAGCGAGCTCAGCAGCTGGCCGAGCCGCTGCATGCCGCGGTCGACGTCGCTGCCGAGCGGGCAGTCGCGCTGCTCGACGCAGTCGGCGACGAACGCCCGGGTGGCCTGCTCGAAGCCCTTGGCCTGGCCGAGGTTGACGTCGTCGGCCGACAGCGAGGGGTCGATCGCGCCGTCCAGCACCATCCGGCCGACGTTGCGCGGGAAGAGGCCGGCGTAGGTGGCACCGAGGAAGGTGCCGTACGACTTGCCGAGGTAGAACAGCCGCTTGTCGCCGAGCGCGGCCCGCAGGACGTCGATGTCGCGGGCGGCGCTGACGGTGTCGACGTGCGCCAGCAGCTCGCCGCCGCCGCTCTTGCAGCGCTGGCCGAGCTCCTGGAACAGCCGGACGGTCGACGCCACCTCGGCCGGGTCGTCGGGCGTCGGGTCGGCCGCGAGCAGCTGGTCGGTCTGCTCGTCGGTCAGGCATTTCAGCGGCGCGCTCTCGCCCACGCCGCGCGGGTCGAAGCCGACGACGTCGAAGCTGTTGCGCGACGCGTCGCTGATCACGGCCCGCGCGGCGCGCGCGTAGTCGATCCCGGACCCGCCCGGGCCACCCGGGTTCACGACGAGCGACCCCAGCCGCTGCCCCTGCTTGGCCGCGGGCAGCCGGATGACGGCCAGCTGGATCGTCGCACCGTCGGGCTTCGCGTAGTCGACCGGCACGCTGAGCTTGCTGCACTGGAACGAGCCGCCGCAGCCCGACCACGACAGCTTCTGGCCGTAGTAGGTCTCGAGCCCGGCCGGCACCGGCGCCGGGGCGACCGTCGCGGCGTTCGGCCCCGTACCGGCCTTCGGCGCCGGACCGTCGTCACCGCCCGAGCACGCCGCGAGCAACGCGGCCACCGCCAGCGCCCCCGCCGCCAGCCGGTACCGGCCCCTCACGCGTCGACCCGCAGCTGCAGCGTCATCGCCTCGAGGGCGAGCAGCGGGGCGACGTTGGCCCCGATCCTGTCGCGCGCGTCACGGATGGCGTCCATGCAGCGCACGGCCTGCGACGGCGTCAGGCGCTGGGCCAGCCGCTCGACGTCCGGGCGCATCTCGGCGTTGACCAGCTCGGCCGACGGGTCGGCGTGCAGCACCAGGACGTCGCGGTAGAGCGAGAGCAGGTCGAGCAGCGAGCGGTCGACCATGTCGCGGACGAAGCGCGTGGCGCGCCGCTTCTGGTTCTCGGCCAACGTCTTGAGCTGGCTTCGCACGTGCGGCGGCTGGGTGCGGGACGTCGGGTCGGCGCCGAGCGCGCGCATCAGGTCGGCCTTCTCGGCCTCGTCGCGCGTGGCGGTGCCGGCCTCGGCCTCGGCCTTGGCGGTGTCGAGCAGCGACGCCGCGTGCAGCACCGCCTCGCCGACGCCGTGCAGCTTCAGCGGCACCTGCAGCACCTCGCGACGGCGGATGCGGGCCTGCTCGTCGGTGGCCAGCCGGCGGGCCATCCCGATGTGGCTCTGCGCCGCGCGCGCCGCGAACACCGCCATCTGCGGGTCGACGCCGTCGCGGGCGACCAGCAGGTCGGCCACGGCCTCGGGCGGCGGGGTGCGCAGCCCGACGTGCCGGCACCGGCTGCGGATCGTCACCAGGACGTCGTCGGCGCTCGGGGCGCACAGCAGCCAGACGGTGCGGGCGCTCGGTTCCTCGATCGCCTTGAGCATCGCGTTGCCGGAGAAGTCGTTGAGCCGGTCGGCGTCCTCGACCAGCACCACGCGCCAGCGCCCGACCGACGGCCGGCGCTGGGCGAGGGGCAGCAGCTCGAGCGCCTGCTGGCGGCTGATCACGACACCCTCGGTGCGCAGAGTCGTGACGTCGGCGTGGCTGCCGGTGACGACCGTGTGGCAGGAGTGGCAGGTGCCGCACCCGGCCGGCGACTCGTCGCACAGCAGCGCCGCCGCGAACGCCCGCGCGGCGACCGATCGCCCCGACCCGGGCGGGCCGGTGAACAACCAGGCGTGGGTCATGCCAGAGCCATCGCCGCGCGAGGACGCGACGGCCCGGCGCAGCAGGTCGACCGTGGGCTGCTGCCCGACGACCTCGTCCCAGACGCTCACCGGCGGCTGCCGGGCTCGCCGAGGCCGAAGATCTCGTCGTCGAGCGGCAGCGGGGCGGTCTGGTCGACCGACGGCTGCACCTGGGTCTCGTCGCCCCGCGCCGGGCGCACGGCCGGCAGGGGCTGGGTCTTCGGGTGCTCCGCCGCGACCGGCGCCTGCTGCTGCTCGGCCTGGCGCTCGGCCTGGCGCTCGGCCTGGCGCCGGGCAGCGCGCTCGGCGTGCGCGGCCGCCGCCCGCTCCTCGG
>NZ_BAAGXY010000092.1:0-39402 GCF_054779595.1 Angustibacter peucedani | reverse complement strand
GTCCTCGCACGGTTCGGCCTACCGCGTGATCGTCACGGTCGACGCCGCCACGTTCGCAGCGGCGCTGAACGGCGAGGTGCAGCCGGGCCTGCTGCCGGCCGAGCTGCCCGACGGCCAGCCGCTCTCAGCGGCAGCCCTGGCGGAGATCAGCTGCAGCGCAGAGATGGTCCCGGTGCTGTTCGACCAGGTCGGCAATCCCCTCGACGTCGGCCGCACCCAGTACCCCTTCCCCGCCAAGCAGCGGCTCGCGATCGCCGTGAGGGACAAGCACTGCACCTTCCCCGGCTGCACCGCGCCGCCCGCGTGGTGCGACGTCCACCACACGACACCTTTCTCGCGAGGCGGAAAGACGTCGGTGTCCACCGGGACGTTGGTGTGCGGGCGCCACCACCGCCACGTCCACACCACCGGCATGACCGCCCACCTCGTCGACGGACAGATCGTCTGGTCCACCGATCCACCGGACCGGACGACCGAGGACGGCAGCACCAGCGCAGCGGTCGACGACCTCGTCCGACGGTTCCTCGCGCGGCTGCGCAGATCGAGCCCCTGACCGGGCGGATCAGTCGACACCTGCCCTGGCGACGGCCGAGGTCCGGTGGTGACGTCTCAACGGGCGATCCACGGACTCAACCGCGGCTCGTCGAGGTCGACGGCTGCCGAGCGGAGTGCCTCGTCCTCGCTGTAGGTCTTCGGATCGTAGGTCTGGTAGATCCCTGTCGCCGAGACCCCGACTCGCACCTTCCAAGGAGTGCCAAGACAGCGGGTCGGGACCTTGGCGATGATCCCCGACGGTGTGCGCGTCGCGTGGAGCCCTCGGCACGTGGTGCGACGGCCGTTGAGCCGCACCTCCAGGAACGTCTCGCACGGCACGCGCATCCTGTCGCTGACTCGGTAGACGACCCGCAGGCGATCGCCCTTGGACGTCACGATGGTGGCGATCCAATCGCTCTCCGGGCCGCTCATCGAGCGGACGGTGGTGGCGGCGCTCACCACCCATCGTTCGTGCAGGACCGTGAAATGCTCGATGTCAGCGCGTCGGCGGGTGGGATCGACCGCACGGGAGGTGGCGCCCGACGTGTCTTCGGTGATGAAGACCCCATCGCCGGTGAGGTCCCGGTGCCGGAAGGCATCCGCTCGAGCCGCGGTGGCGGAACCAGTCGCCAGCAAGAAGCCAGCGGCCGTCGCGACGGCTGCACGCAACAACATCCGACTGGTCATGCAGGAACTGTGGCACCGGTGGCGTTCTGTGCACAGACGTCTCGCGTCGGGTTGCGCTCGACGACCTCGTCCGACGCTTCCTCGCGCGGCTGCGGTGCTAGGCGGTCCAGGGGCGCTGCTCGATGCGGCCCTGCTCGCACACCGGGCCGAGCGTCCACGACGTCACGGCGTGGTCGCGCTCGTCGGGCGGGGTGACCCAGAGCCGGTGCGCCTCGGGCTGGCAGTCTCCGGACGGCGCGTCACCCTCGCCCGGCACCGCGCCCCACTGCAGCTGCGACCGGGCCGCCCCGCCTGGCCGCAGCGTCACGGTGCGCACCGGCGACGGCACCCGCTCGACGTCCGTCGCGAGCTGCTGGTCGGACGACGACACCAGCTGCATGCCGCCGTACCCGTGCAGGGTGCAGGTCTGCTCGGAGGTGTTGCGCAGCTCGAGCGTCGCGTGCCGCTGCCCGGCGCCGGGCGAGCCCGGCACGACGCGGGCGCTGACCTGCGAGGTGTGGCAGCGCTCCACGACGGGGCTGGCCGCCGGGGTCGAGCCGGTCGGGGCGGAGGAGGTGGTGCTGGTCGCAGATGCGGTCGGCGCCGTGCTGCTGGTGCCGGTGCCGGTGCCGGTGCCGGTGCTGGTGCTGGTCGTGGTGCTGCTGCTCGCGGAGTCGTCCGACCCCGACCCGCCGCAGGCGGTCAGGGCCAGCAGCGTGGTCGCGGCGAGCAGGCAGGTGCGGCGGTGCGTCATGACGGTTCCCCCGAGTCGTCGGTCGCGACGACCCGCGCGGGCCGTCCTCACCGTCCTACCAAGCCTGGCTCAGCCGCGCACGTCCCAGCGGTGGTGCTCGACGTCGTGCAGGGTGGTAGCGCGCCAGGGAGTCCACGGTGAAGACCGAGCCGTTCGAGCGCCGTCCGGGCCGGGCCCAGGTGGCGTCGTCCAGCCCGGTCAGCCGGGCGGCCACCGCCTCGGCGCCGGCCACGATCGCCGCCGCGACGTCGGGCGGCGCCTGTCCCGGGTAGTCACCTCGCGCGGCGGCCTCGTCCTGGTCCCAGTTGGCGAACTGCGGGTCGTCCTCGCCGAGCAGCTGCTCGTACCGGCCGCCGAACACCTCGTGGACGTCGCGCACGTGGCAGGCGTACTCCAGCGGCGACCACGTGGAGGGGTCCGGCCGCTCGTCGACGTCCGGGCGGCGCAACACCTCGATCCAGGCGGACGCGTTGCGGCGCAGCAGGTCCGGGACGTCGTCGCGCGAGATCGCCGGCGCGTCGAAGCGGCACTCGGGGCACGGGCGCTCGAGCACCCAGGTCCAGTCCTTGGTGTCCGGTGCGATCGGCATGGGCACAATGGTGCCGTGCCCGACCCCAGCGCGACGTCCCCGTTGGCCGCCGACCTCGCGGCGCGGCTCAAGCGCGACCGCGACGGCCTGGTGTGCGCGGTCGTGCAGCAGCACGACACCCTCGAGGTCCTCATGGTCGGCTGGATGGACGACGAGGCGCTGCACCGCACACTCACCAGCGGCCGGGTCACGTTCTGGAGCCGCAGCCGCCAGGAGTACTGGCGCAAGGGCGACACCAGCGGCCACGAGCAGCACGTCCACGGCGTGGCCCTCGACTGCGACGGCGACGCGCTGCTCGTGAGCGTCGACCAGGTCGGCCCGGCCTGCCACACCGGCACGCGCAGCTGCTTCGAGGGCCGCGACCTCGACGTCAGCGGGGCGGTCGCGTGAGCGAGGCCGTCCCCGATCTCGCCTTCGGGCGCACCTGGCCCGACCGCGACACCTTCCGCGAGCTGGCGCGCGACCGGCGGGTGATCCCCGTCGTCCGGCGGCTGCTCGCGGACGCCGAGACGCCGCTGGGCGTCTACCGCAAGCTGGCCCGCGACGAGCCGGGCACCTTCCTGCTGGAGTCGGCCGAGCACGGCGGCGTCTGGTCGCGCTACTCGATCGTCGGCGCCCGCGCCTCGGCGACGCTGACCGAGGTCGAGGGCGAGGCGTACTGGATCGGCCAGCCGCCGGTGGGGGTCCCGACGTCCGGTGACCCCACGGTCGCCCTGCGCGACACCGTCGCCGCGCTGCGCACGCCCGCGCTCGACGGCCTGCCGCCGCTCACCGGCGGCCTGGTGGGGGCCATGACGTACGACGTCGTGCGGCGCTGGGAGCGGCTGCCCGACGACTGCGTCGACGACCTGGGTCTGCCCGAGCTGACGATGATGCTGGCGACCGACCTCGCGGTGCTCGACCACGCGGACGGCTCGCTGCTGCTGGTGGCCAACGCCGTGAACCGCGACGACACCGACGACCGGGTCGACGAGGCCTGGGCCGACGCCGTCGAGCGGCTCGACCGCATGGTGGCGCTGCTCGCAGCCCCCGCCGCCAGCACGGTCGGCGTGCCGGGCGACGAGGACCCCAAGGTCCGCACCCAGCTCTTCGAGAGCGAGTACGCCGCCATGGTCGAGCGCGCCAAGGAAGCCGTGCGCGCCGGCGACGTGTTCCAGGTCGTCCCCTCGCAGCGCTACGAGATCGACTGCCCGGCCGACGCCCTCGAGGTCTACCGGGTGCTGCGCGCGTCCAACCCCAGCCCGTACATGTACCTGCTGCGGCTGCCCACGGTCGACGGCCAGGCCTACGACGTCGTGGGCTCGAGCCCCGAGGCGCTCGTCAAGGTCGACGGCCGGCAGGTCATGACGCACCCCATCGCCGGCACCCGGCCGCGCGGCGCGACCCCCGAGCAGGACGTCGCCCACGCCGAGTCGCTGCTCGCCGACGCCAAGGAGCGGGCCGAGCACCTGATGCTGGTCGACCTCGCCCGCAACGACCTGGCCCGCGTGTGCGACGCCGGCACCGTCGAGGTGCTCGACTTCATGCAGGTCGAGCGGTACAGCCACGTCATGCATCTCGTCTCGACCGTCGTGGGCCGGCTGCGCGACGACCGGACGGCGTACGACGCCCTCGTCGCGACCTTCCCCGCCGGCACGCTCAGCGGGGCCCCCAAGGTGCGGGCGATGGAGCTCATCGACGAGATGGAGACCACCCGCCGCGGCCTGTACGGCGGCACGGTCGGCTACCTCGACTTCGCCGGCGACCTCGACATGGCCATCGCGATCCGCACCGCCGTCATCCGCGACGGCACCGCCTATGTGCAGGCCGGCGGGGGAGTCGTCGCCGACTCCGACCCGGTCGCCGAGCACCAGGAGTCGGTGAACAAGTCGATGGCCGTCCTGCGCGCCGTGGCCGCGGCCAGCGGGCTGCGGCAGGTCACGTGAGGCGGCTCGCCGGCCCCGGCGGCGCCGCCCTGCTGGCACTGCTGGGCGCCGTGCTCGGCCTGCTGTCGGCCTCGCGCCCGTGGGTGCACGCGCTCGTCGACGACCCGGTGCTCGGCCGCACCACGGTGACGGCGTCCGGGCGGCAGGCCGCGCCCGTCGTCCCGGCCGTCGCCCTCGTCGCGCTCGCCGGCGGGGTCGCGCTGCTGCTCGCGCGCACGCTCGGACGCCGCGTGGCCGGCGCCCTGCTCGTGCTGGCCGGCGCCGCCGGAGCCGCGGCCACGGTCAGCACGGTCCGCTCGCCGTCCGGCGGGGTGGCCGACCTCGTCGGGCGCGCCCTCGGCACGGTCGGCACCCGCGACGCGCAGCTCGACGTCACCGCCTGGCCGTGGCTGGCCCTCGCGGGTGCGGTGTGCGTCGTCCTCGCCGGCTGCCTGGCGGTGCTGCGGGCCCGGGTGTGGGCCGCGCCGCGCACCCGCTTCGAGGCGCCGGTCGCCGGCTCCGTGGAGGCGGCCGAGGCCGCGCCGGCGGCGGCCGACCCGTGGGACGCGCTGACCCGCGGCGACGACCCGACCCGCTGAGCGACCTGCCATGATGGGGCCGCACCCCCGGCGCACCCAGGAAGGCACGGACATGAGCGAGCACGGCCACTCCAGCCACGGCAACACGGTGGCGGCCTGGACCTGCGTGGGACTGCTGATGGTCTCGGCGCTGCTGCTCTGCCTCGCCGTCGTCCTGACCTCCGTGCTCGTCGCCGTGATCGGCGGCGTCGTCGGCGTGGCGGGCCTCGTCGCCGGCAAGGTGCTCTCGCTCGCGGGCTACGGCAGCGTGACCCCGGCCGACGAGCGCGAGCCGCACGGCATCCGCTGACGCGGGAGGTCACGGCGGTCCCTGCGTGTACGGCGGCGTGCGTGCCGCCGATCCCGCTACGCTCGCGCCGGATCGTGCGTCAACCGGGCGCGCGCCGACACTAGGGGATCATCCATGACGCAGTTCCCGGGTCCTGAGGACCAGCCGGGCCAGCCGCAGTACGGCAGCGCTCCGCCGCCCGCTCCCGGCTACGGCCAGCCGGTCGGCGGTGGCACGCCGCCGCCGAACTACCTGGTGTGGGCCATCCTCACCACCATCTTCTGCTGCCTGCCGCTCGGCGTGGCCTCGATCGTCTTCGCGGCCCAGGTCAACGGCAAGTGGGCCGCCGGCGACGTCGCGGGCGCGCAGGACAGCTCGGCCAAGGCCAAGAAGTTCGCCATGTGGTCGGCCATCGTCGGCGTGATCTTCATCGTCCTGTACGTCGTCCTGCTGGTCGGCGGCGTCCTGACGCTCGGCTCGTCCTCGTCGTCCAGCTGACCTCGGGGCAGCTGACCGCGACATGAGCACCGCCACCGAGCGCGCCGCACCACCCCGCACGGGGTGGCGCGGCGCGCTCGGCCCGGTGGGTGCCGCGGCGGCCGCGGCCGCCGTCACGGCCTACGTCGGTGCCGTCGACCCGGGAACCGCGGGTCACTACCCGACCTGCCCGTTCCTGCTGCTCACCGGCGCGTACTGCCCGGGCTGCGGCTCGTTGCGCGCAATGCACGCGCTCGCGCACGGCGACGTCGCCACCGCCCTGGCCCGCAACCCGCTGACGGTCGCCTGCTCGCTCGCGCTCGTCGTGCTGTGGGCCGGCTGGCTGCGCCGCTCGCTCTCCGGCGCCCCGCGCCGGCTCGCGCCGGCGTGGGTGATCTACGCGTTCCTCGGCGTCGTGCTGGCGTTCTGGGTGCTGCGCAACCTGCCGGGCTTCGCCTTCCTCGCACCCTGATCCGGGGGGATCCGCATGACCTCGCCCACCGACCCGCAGGACACCCCGTCCGGCCCGCAGGACACGCCGGCGTACGGCCCGCCTCCCTCTGACGCCACGCCAGGTGTGCCGGCTGGCTTCGGCGCGCGCTTCGCGGCCCGGCTGGTCGACGGCCTGGTCGGCGTGGTGATCAGCTTCGTGGTCTCCGTGCCCACCGGGGCGTTCGACGCGGTGCTGCACGCGTCGAGCAGCAGCGCCGGCTTCTCGTTCGGCCGCCAGACGAGCTCGACCGCGCTGCAGGTGCTCGTGTGGGGCGTCTACGAGGTGCTGCTCGTGCACCTGCGCGGCCAGACCCTCGGGATGATGGCCCTCGGCATCGAGGTGGTCGACGACGCCACGGGCGCCCGCCCGTCAGCGGCCGCGTCCTTCCTGCGGTTCCTCGTCCTGGGCGGCAGCTACCTGCTGTGCTTCGTGCCGTTCCTGCTCGTCTGCCTGTCGCCGATGTGGGACAGCACCGGCCGCGAGCGCGGGTGGCACGACCGCGCCGCCTCGGTCCGCGTCGTCAAGGCGTGACGACGTCCGGCTGACGACGTCCGCGGTCGGCCCCGTGCGAGGCGGGCGCCGACGGCGTCCTACCATCGGGACGACGGGACCGGGCCGAGGCGACCGACGGGGGTGAGCGAGCTGAGCGTCCTGGACGACATCATCGTCGGCGTGCGCGAGGACCTCGCCGTCCGCGAGGCCCGGGTCCCCCTCGACGCCCTGCGCGAGCGGGTCGAGCGCGTGGCTCCCGCCCGCGACGCGCACGCCGCGCTCAGCACCGGCAGCGGCGTCAAGGTCATCGCCGAGGTCAAGCGGTCGAGCCCCAGCAAGGGCGCGCTCGCCGCGATCGGCGACCCGGCCGGTCTGGCCACCGACTACGCCGCGGGCGGCGCGTCCGTCATCAGCGTCCTGACCGAGCAGCGCCGGTTCGGGGGCAGCCTCGACGACCTGGACGTCGTCCGGCTGGCGGTCGACACGGCGGTGCTGCGCAAGGACTTCGTCGTCTCGAGCTACCAGCTCTGGGAGTCGCGCGCCCACGGGGCGGACGTCGTCCTGCTGATCGTCGCCGCGCTCGACCAGCCGGCCCTGGTGTCGCTGCACGAGCGCGCGACCTCGCTCGGCATGACGGTCCTGGTCGAGGTGCACGACGAGGCCGAGCTCGACCGCGCGGTCGACGCCGGCGCCCGGGTCATCGGCGTCAACGCCCGCGACCTGCGCACCCTCGAGGTCGACCGCGCGACCTTCGCCCGCCTGGCCCCGCGCATCCCGGACGGCGTCGTGCGCGTCGCGGAGTCCGGCGTCCGCGGGCCGCACGACGTGCTCGAGTACGCGCGGCACGGCGCCGACGCGGTGCTGGTCGGCGAGAGCCTGGTGACGGGCGGCTCGCCGCGCACCGCGGTGGCCGACCTGGTGGCCGCCGGCGCCCACCCGGCGCTGCGTCCCAGCCGCTGACCACCTGCGATGATCGGGGCATGACGGCGCAGCAGCACGACACCGGCCGGTTCGGGCCGTACGGCGGCCGCTACGTGCCCGAGGCGCTGGTGGCGGCGCTCGACGAGCTGGACGCCGCGTTCCACGCCGCGCTCGTCGACCCCGGCTTCGTCCGCGAGCTCGACACGTTGCACCGCACGTACTCCGGGCGCCCCAGCCTGCTGACGGAGGCGCCGCGCTTCGCCGAGCACGCCGGCGGCGCGCGCGTGCTGCTCAAGCGCGAGGACCTCAACCACACCGGGTCGCACAAGATCAACAACGTGCTCGGCCAGGCGCTGCTCACCCAGCGCATGGGCAAGACCCGGATCATCGCCGAGACCGGTGCCGGCCAGCACGGGGTGGCGTCGGCGACCGCGGCCGCTCTGATGGGCCTGGAGTGCACGGTCTACATGGGCGAGGAGGACACCCGCCGCCAGGCGCTCAACGTCGCCCGCATGCGCCTGCTCGGGGCCACGGTCGTCCCGGTCGCCACCGGCTCGCGCACCCTTAAGGACGCGATGAACGAGGCGATGCGCGACTGGGTGACCAACGTCGAGCACACGCACTACCTCATCGGCACCGTGGCCGGCCCGCACCCGTTCCCGACCATGGTGCGCGAGTTCCACCGGGTGATCGGCGACGAGGCGCGCGCCCAGGTGCTCGAGCTGGTCGGCCGCCTGCCCGACGCGGTGCTGGCCTGCGTCGGCGGCGGCTCCAACGCCATCGGCATCTTCCAGTCCTTCGTCGACGACGTCGGCGTCCGGCTGGTCGGTCTCGAGGCGGGCGGCGACGGCGTGGCGAGCGGACGGCACGCGGCGAGCATCACCGGCGGCTCGCCCGGCGTGCTGCACGGTGCCCGCTCGTACGTGCTGCAGGACGACGACGGGCAGACGGTCGAGAGCCACAGCATCTCGGCGGGCCTGGACTACCCGGGCGTCGGCCCCGAGCACGCGTGGCTGCACGACAGCGGCCGCGCCACCTACGAGCCGGTCGACGACGCCGACGCCATGGAGGCCTTCCGGCTGCTGTGCCGCACCGAGGGCATCATCCCCGCGATCGAGAGCTCGCACGCCCTGGCCGGCGCGCTGCGGCTGGGCCGCGAGCTGGGCCCGGACGCCGTGCTGCTCGTGAACCTGTCCGGCCGCGGCGACAAGGACGTCGACACCGCCGCGCGCTGGTTCGGGCTCGTCGACGGCGAGGACCTGGTGCGCGCCGAGGAGCTGAAGGCGGCCGAGCCGGTCGCGGACGCCGAGGGGAGCGGCTGGTGAGCGGGGTTTCCGCCCGGCTGGCCGCGGCCCGCGCCGAGGGCCGGGCCGCGCTGGTCGCCTACCTCCCGGTCGGCTACCCCGACGTCGAGACGTCGGTGCGGGCCATGCAGGTCATGGTGCGGGCCGGTGCGGACGTCGTCGAGGTCGGCGTGCCGTACTCGGACCCGTTGATGGACGGCCCGGTGATCCAGCACGCCGTCGACGCGGCGCTGCGCGGCGGCACGCGCACGCGCGACACGTTCACGGCGGTGCGCGCGGTCGTCGACGCGGGGGCCGAGGCGCTGGTCATGACGTACTGGAACCTCGTCGACCACCACGGCGTCGACCGGTTCGCCGACGAGCTGGTGGCCGCCGGGGGAGCCGGGCTGATCACGCCCGACCTGATCCCGGACGAAGCCGCCGAGTGGTTGGCGGCCGCCGAGCGCACCGACCTCGACCGCGTGTTCCTCGTCGCGCCCAGCTCGACCGACGCCCGGCTGCGCTCGACGCTCGACGCCTGCCGCGGGTTCGTCTACGCCGCAGCGGTCATGGGCGTCACCGGCGCGCGCGACGCGGTCGGGGAGGGGGCGCGGCGGCTGGTCGAGCGCGTGCGCGAGATCTCCGACCTGCCGGTCTGCGTCGGGCTCGGCGTCTCGACCGGCGCGCAGGCGGCCGAGGTGGCGCAGTTCGCCGACGGCGTCATCGTGGGTTCGGCGCTCGTGCGCTGCCTGGTCGACGCACCGGACGTCGAGACCGGGCTGGCCGACCTCGAGCGGCTGACCGCCGAGCTGGCCGACGGCGTCCGCTCCGCGTCGTCGGGGGCGTCCGCGTCGTCGGGGGCGTCCGCGCGGCAGGTGCGCGCGTGAGGGCGTTCCCGGCGCTGATCCCCAGCCCCGCGCAGGGCGTCTGGCACCTCGGGCCCCTCCCGGTGCGCGCGTACGCGCTGTGCATCCTGGTCGGCATCGTGCTCGCCGTGGCGATCGCCACCAGGCGCTGGGCCGCGCGCAGCGGCCGTGACGGAGCGGTGCTCGACATCTCGGCCTGGGCGGTGCCCTTCGGCATCGTGGGCGCTCGGGTCTACCACGTGGCCACCACGTGGCAGCCGTACTTCGGCGAGGGCGGCCACCCGCTCGACGCGCTCAAGATCTGGAACGGTGGCCTCGGCATCTGGGGCGCCGTCGCCGGCGGGGCGCTGGGCGCCTACGTCGCCTGCCGCCGCATGGACGTGTCGTTCCTCACCTTCGCGGACGCCGCCGCGCCAGGTGTCGCGGTCGCCCAGGCCGCCGGACGGGTCGGCAACTACTTCAACAACGAGATCTACGGCGGCCGCACGGACCTGCCGTGGGGCCTGCAGGTGCACGCGTGGGACACCGCCGCCGGCCAGGCGGTGCGCGACGCCTCCGGGCAGCCGGTGCTGCTGCCCGGCCTCTACCACCCGACGTTCTTGTACGAGGCGCTGTGGTGCCTGCTGGTCGCGGCGGTCGTGGTGCTGCTCGACCGCCGCCACCGGCTCGACCACGGCCGCTCGTTCGCGCTCTACGTGATGCTCTACACCGCCGGCCGGCTCTACATCGAGACGCTGCGCTCGGACTCCGCCAACCTGGTGCTCGGCCACCGGCTCAACGAGTGGACCAGCGTCCTGGTCTTCCTCGGCGGGCTGGTGGTGTTCCTCCTGGGCACCCGGGCTGCCCGCAGGCGATCTCACCATGTGGACGACGTTCCCGAGACGCAAGACGTGTAACCTGCCCGAAACCTCCGCTACAGTTCCCTCGTCCCTGCGGGCCAACGCCGTCCACGCAGGGTGGCCGCCGGTGATCCCGGCGGACGCATCGCACACCTGACGGGCCAGCAGTCCGGGCCCGCCCGAGTGACCAGGACGGTGAGCTCGTGAGCCTTGCCAGTTTCAGCGCGCGCCCGGCCCCGACGGGCCTGTACGACGGTCGGCACGAGCACGACGCGTGCGGCGTGGCCTTCGTCGCGACCATGCGCGGCCACGCCGGGCACGACATCGTCGAGCACGCCCTGACGGCGCTGCGCAACCTCGACCACCGCGGCGCCACCGGCGCCGACCCGACCGTCGGCGACGGCGCCGGGATCCTGACCCAGGTGCCCGACGAGTTCCTGCGCGGCAGCGTCGACTTCGACCTGCCGGCTGCCGGCGCGTACGCCGTCGGCACCGCCTTCCTGCCCCGCGAGGACGCCGCCCGCACGGCCGTCGTCGAGCGGCTGGAGCAGCTCGCGGCCGACGAGGGCCTGTCGGTCCTCGGCTGGCGCGACGTCCCGGTGACCGCCGACCTCGTGGGCGAGGTGGCGCGCGAGTGCATGCCGGTGTTCCGGCAGCTGTTCGTCGCCGCCCGCGGCAGCCGGCTGGTCGGTCTCGGCCTCGAGCGGCTGGTCTACGCGCTGCGCAAGCGCGCCGAGCACGAGCTCGACGTCTACTTCCCGTCGCTGTCGTCGCGCACCCTCGTCTACAAGGGCATGCTCACGACCGGCCAGCTCGAGCCGTTCTTCCCCGACCTGTCCGACCGCCGCTTCGCGACCGAGCTGGCGCTGGTGCACTCGCGGTTCTCCACGAACACCTTCCCGTCGTGGCCGTTGGCCCACCCGTTCCGGATGATCGCCCACAACGGCGAGATCAACACCGTGCAGGGCAACCGCAACTGGATGGCCGCGCGCGAGAGCCAGATCGCGAGCGACCTGATCCCCGGCGACATCTCGCGCCTGTTCCCGATCTGCAGCCCGCAGGCCAGCGACTCGGCGTCCTTCGACGAGGTGCTCGAGCTGCTGCACCTCGCCGGGCGCTCGCTGCCGCACGCGGTGCTGATGATGATCCCCGAGGCGTGGGAGAACCACACCGAGATGGACGCCGCGCGGCGGGCGTTCTACGAGTTCCACTCGACCTTCATGGAGCCCTGGGACGGACCGGCCTGCGTCACCTTCACCGACGGCACCCTGATCGGCGCGGTCCTCGACCGCAACGGCTTGCGCCCCGGGCGGTACTGGGTCACCGAGGACGGGCTCGTCGTCCTGGCCTCCGAGGTCGGCGTGCTCGACCTCGACCCGGCGAGCGTCGTGCAGAAGGGCCGGCTGCAGCCGGGCCGGATGTTCCTGGTCGACACCGAGCGCGGCCGGCTGGTCGGCGACGACGAGATCAAGGCCGAGCTGGCGGCGGAGCACCCGTACGGCGAGTGGCTGCACGCCGGCCTGATCCACCTCAAGGACCTGCCCGAGCGCGAGCACGTCGTCCACACGCCGGCCTCGGTCGCGCGCCGTCAGCGCACCTTCGGCTACACCGAGGAGGAGCTGCGCGTCCTGGTGACGCCCATGGCCCGCTCGGGCGCCGAGCCGATCGGCTCGATGGGCACCGACACCCCCGTTGCCGTGCTCTCGCAACGGCCGCGGCTGCTCTTCGACTACTTCACCCAGCTGTTCGCGCAGGTCACCAACCCGCCGCTCGACGCGATCCGCGAGGAGCTCGTCACCTCGCTCGGCACCGCGATCGGGCCAGAAGGCAACGCGCTGTCGGCCTCGCCGGCGCACTGCCGCCAGGTCGTGCTCCCGTTCCCGGTGATCGACAACGACGAGCTGGCCAAGATCGTCCACATCAACGCGGACGGCGACCTGCCCGGGTACGCCACCACCGTCGTCCGCGGTCTGTACGACGTCACGGGCGGAGGCGACGCGCTGCGGGCGCGGCTGCACGAGATCTTCGACGAGGTCTCGCAGGCGATCGAGGAGGGCGCGCGCTTCGTCGTGCTGTCCGACCGCGACTCCGGCCGCGACCTGGCGCCGATCCCGTCGCTGCTGCTCACCTCGGCCGTGCACCACCACCTGATCCGCGCCAAGACCCGCACCCAGGTGGGCCTGCTGGTCGAGGCGGGCGACGTCCGCGAGGTGCACCACGTGGCGCTGCTGGTCGGCTTCGGTGCCGCCGCGGTCAACCCCTACCTGGCCATGGAGTCGGCCGAGGACCTGGCGCGGCGCGGACTGCTCGGCGACGTGCGGGCCGATGCAGCGGTGCGCCACCTCATCAAGGCGCTCGGCAAGGGCGTGCTGAAGGTCATGAGCAAGATGGGCATCTCGACCGTCGCCTCCTACCGCGGCGCGCAGGTGTTCGAGGCGATCGGCCTGTCGCAGGAGCTCGTGGAGGAGTTCTTCACGGGCACGACGTCCCAGCTCGGCGGGATCGGCCTGGACGTCGTCGCCGAGGAGACCGCGCGCCGGCACGCGGGCGCGTACCCGGCCGACGGCGTCCGCGCCCCGCACCGCCGGCTCGAGGTCGGCGGCGAGTACCAGTGGCGGCGCGAGGGCGAGCCGCACCTGTTCGACCCCGAGACGGTGTTCCGGCTGCAGCACGCCACGCGGGCCCGGCGCTTCGACGTCTTCCAGCAGTACACGAGCCGGGTCGACGAGCAGTCCGAGCGGTTGATGACGCTGCGCGGGCTGCTGCAGCTGCGCGGCGACGAGGAGTCGCGAGCGATCCCGGTCGACGAGGTCGAGCCGGTGTCCGAGATCGTCAAGCGGTTCTCGACCGGCGCCATGAGCTACGGCTCGATCAGCCAGGAGGCGCACGAGACGCTGGCCGTCGCGATGAATCGGCTGGGCGGTCGCTCCAACACCGGCGAGGGCGGCGAGGAGGACGACCGGCTGCTCGACCCGGTGCGGCGCAGCGCGGTCAAGCAGGTGGCGTCCGGCCGGTTCGGCGTGACGAGCCTGTACCTCACGCACTCCGACGACATCCAGATCAAGATGGCGCAGGGCGCGAAGCCGGGGGAGGGCGGACAGCTCCCGGCGCACAAGGTCTACCCGTGGGTGGCTCGCACGCGGCACTCGACGCCCGGCGTCGGGCTGATCTCACCCCCGCCGCACCACGACATCTACTCGATCGAGGACCTCGCCCAGCTGATCCACGACCTGAAGAACGCCAACCCCTCGGCGCGCGTGCACGTCAAGCTCGTGTCCGAGGTCGGCGTGGGCACCGTCGCGGCCGGCGTCAGCAAGGCGCACGCCGACGTCGTGCTCATCTCGGGCTACGACGGCGGCACCGGGGCCTCGCCGCTGACGTCGCTGAAGCACGCCGGCGCGCCGTGGGAGCTCGGCCTGGCCGAGGCCCAGCAGACGTTGCTGCTCAACGGTCTGCGCGACCGGATCGTCGTGCAGGTCGACGGCCAGCTCAAGACCGGTCGCGACGTGGTCATCGCCGCGCTGCTGGGCGGTGAGGAGTTCGGCTTCGCGACGGCGCCGCTCATCGTGAGCGGCTGCATCATGATGCGCGTCTGCCACCTCGACACCTGTCCCGTCGGCATCGCCACCCAGAACCCCGAGCTGCGCGAGCGGTTCAGCGGCAAGCCGGAGTTCGTCGAGACCTTCTTCGAGTACGTCGCCGAGGAGGTGCGGGCGCTGCTGGCGCAGCTCGGCCTGCGCAGCCTGGACGAGGCGGTGGGCCGGGTCGACCTGCTCGACGTCCGCCGCGCCGTCCAGCACTGGAAGGCCGCCGGCCTCGACCTGGCGCCGGTGCTGGCGGCGGTCGACCTGCCGGAGGGCGCGTCCCGCCGGCGCACGACCGCCCAGGACCACGGGCTGGAGAAGGCGCTCGACCACACGCTGGTCTCGATGAGCAGCGACGCGCTCGAGCGCCAGGAGCCGGTGCGGATCACGCTGCCGGTGCGCAACGTCAACCGCACCGTCGGCACGATGCTCGGCCACGAGGTGACCAAGCGCTACCCGCAGGGTCTCGCCGACGACACCATCGACGTCACGCTGACCGGGTCGGCCGGCCAGTCGCTGGGGGCGTTCGTCCCGCGCGGCATCACGCTGCGACTGTTCGGCGACACCAACGACTACCTGGGCAAGGGGCTCAGCGGTGGTCGGATCGTCGTCCGGCCCGACCGCGACTCGGTGCTCACGGCCGAGCTCAACGTCGTGGCGGGCAACGTCGTCGCCTACGGCGCGACCGGAGGCGAGATCTTCGTCAGAGGCCTTGCGGGCGAACGCTTCTGCGTGCGCAACTCCGGTGCCACCGCAGTCGTCGAGGGCGTGGGCGACCACGCGCTGGAGTACATGACCGGCGGCACCGTCGTGGTCCTGGGCAGCACCGGCCGCAACGTCGCGGCCGGCATGTCCGGCGGCACGGCGTACGTGCTCGACCTGTCCCGCGACCGGGTCAACCCCGGAGCGCTGGCGGCGGGCGAGGTCGAGCTGGGCGACCTCACCGACGACGACTCCGAGTCGCTGCGGCAGCTCGTGTCGCGGCACCACGACGAGACCGAGTCGCCGGTGGCGAAGTCGTTGCTGGACAACTGGTCTGCGGCGCGCGAGCGCTTCACCAAGGTGCTCCCGCGCGACTACCGCATCGTGGTCGAGGTGCGCGAGAGCGCGAAGGACGAGGGGCTCGACCCCGACAGCAACGAGGTCTGGACCCGGATCACGGAGGCGTCCCATGGCTGACCCGCGCGGATTCCTCACCACCCGGGAGCGCGAGCTGCCCGCGCGCCGGCCCGTCGCGCTGCGCCTCATGGACTGGCGCGAGGTGTACGAGCAGCAGGAGGCCGGGCAGCTGCAGCGCCAGGCCGGTCGGTGCATGGACTGCGGCATCCCGTTCTGCCACCAGGGCTGCCCGCTCGGGAACCTGATCCCCGAGTGGAACGACCTGACCTGGCGGGAGGACTGGCAGGAGGCGATCGAGCGGCTGCACGCCACCAACAACTTCCCCGAGTTCACCGGTCGGCTGTGCCCGGCGCCGTGCGAGTCGGCGTGCGTCCTCGGCATCAACCAGCAGCCGGTGACGATCAAGCAGATCGAGGTCTCGATCATCGACCGCGCCTTCGAGGCCGGGGGAGTGCAGCCGCAGCCGCCGGAGCGGCTGACCGGCAAGACCGTCGCCGTGGTCGGCAGCGGACCGGCCGGTCTGGCGGTGGCGCAGCAGCTGACCCGGGCCGGCCACACGGTCGCCGTGTACGAGCGCGCCGACAAGATCGGCGGCCTGCTGCGGTACGGCATCCCCGAGTTCAAGATGGAGAAGTCGGTGCTCGACCGCCGGCTCGCCCAGATGGAGGCCGAGGGCACGCGCTTCCGGCCCGGCGTCGCGGTGGGCGACCAGATCACGGGGCAGCAGCTGCGCGACCGCTACGACGCCGTGGTGCTGGCCACCGGGTCGACGGTGCCGCGCGACCTCCCCGTGCCGGGCCGCGAGCTCGCCGGTGTGATGCAGGCGATGGAGTACCTGCCGCCGGCGAACCGGGCCGCGCTCGGCGAGGAGGCCGAGGGCCTGGTCAGCGCGGAGGGCCTGGACGTCGTCATCATCGGCGGCGGCGACACCGGCGCCGACTGCCTGGGCACCTCGCTGCGGCAGCAGCCGCGCAGCGTGACGCAGCTGGAGATCATGCCCCGGCCGCCCGAGGACCGGGCCGACGCCCACCCGTGGCCGACCTACCCGATGATCTTCCGGGTCGCGAGCGCGCACGAGGAGGGCGGCGACCGCCTCTACGCCGTCGGCACCAGCGAGCTGCTCGCGGACGACGAGGGGCGGGTGCGGGCGCTGCGGCTGCAGGAGGTCGAGCTCGTCGGCGGGCGGCCCACCCCGGTCGAGGGCACCGAGCGCGAGATCCCGGCCCAGCTGGTGCTGCTGGCCATGGGCTTCACCGGTCCCGAGCCGGACGGCGTCGTCGCCCAGCTCGGGGTCGAGCTCGACGAGCGCGGCAACGTCCGGCGCGACGGCACGTTCGCCACGACGGTGCCGGGCGTGTTCGTCGCGGGGGACGCCGGCCGCGGCCAGTCGCTGATCGTGTGGGCCATCGCCGAGGGCCGGGCCTGCGCCGCGGGCGTCGACCGCTACCTCACCGGCACCACGACCCTGCCGGCCCCGATCCGCCCGACCGACCGGCCGCTCGTGGTCTGAGGGGACGTCGTCCGGGCTCGACGTGCGATCACCGGCGTCCCGGGCGAGGGTGGGACCTCAACCGGTCGAGGGAGGTCGCAGCATGGCGAAGGTCGCGTTCCTGGTGGCAGCCGAGGGCATCGAGCAGGTCGAGCTCACCGAGCCGTGGAAGGCGGTGGAGCAGGCGGGCGCCGAGCCGGTCCTGCTGTCGCCCGAGGCGGGGTCGGTGCAGGCGTTCAACCACCTCGACAAGGCCGACACGTTCGACGTCGACGTGACGGTCGCCGACGCCGCGGTCGCCGACTACGACCTGCTGGTGCTGCCGGGAGGCGTCGCCAACCCCGACGCCCTGCGGACGGACGACGACGCCGTCGGCTTCGTGCGCGACTTCGTGGCGTCCGGCAAGCCGGTCGCGGCGATCTGCCACGCGCCGTGGACGCTGGCCGAGGCCGGGGTGCTGCAGGGTCGCCGGATGACCTCGTGGCCGAGCCTGCAGACCGACCTGCGCAACGCCGGCGCCGAGTGGGTCGACGAGGAGCTGGTGGTCGACGACACCGGTCCCGGCCGCCTGCTGACGAGCCGCAACCCGGACGACCTGCCAGCGTTCACCCGGGCGATCACGGACCTTCTCTGAGCCGTCGTCCGCAGGTCGGGCAAGCGGTTACCCCGCGCCCCGCCGAGGGATAGGGTCGGAGCCATGCGTCGCGCGAAGATCGTCTGCACCCTGGGCCCTGCCGTCTCGACGCCGGAGCAGATCCGCGCGCTCGTCGAGGCGGGCATGGACGTCGCCCGGCTCAACCTCAGCCACGGCTCCTACGCCGACCACGAGAAGGTCTACGCGATGGTGCGCGAGGCCAGCGACGCCGTGGGGCGCAGCGTCGCCGTCCTGGTCGACCTGCAGGGCCCGAAGATCCGGCTGGGCAACTTCGCGAGCGGTCCGCAGGTGCTCGAGAACGGCGACACGTTCACCATCACCACCGAGGACGTCCCCGGCGACAAGGACCTCGTCTCGACGACGTACGCGGGCCTGCCCGGCGACGTCGGTCCGGGCGACCGCATCCTCATCGACGACGGCAAGGTCGCCGTCGAGGTCACCTCCGTCGACGGCCCGCGCGTCACCACGCGCGTCGTCGAGGGCGGCACCGTCTCGAACCACAAGGGCCTGAACCTGCCCGGCGTCGCGGTGAGCGTGCCGGCGCTGTCGGACAAGGACGAGGCCGACCTGCGCTGGGGCCTGAAGCTGCGCGCCGACTTCATCGCGCTCTCGTTCGTGCGCAGCGCGGCCGACGCCGACGACGTCCGGCGGATCATGGACGAGGAGGGCGTGCTGCTGCCCGTCCTGGCCAAGATCGAGAAGCCGCAGGCGGTCGACAACCTGGCCGAGATCGTGCGCGTGTTCGACGGCATCATGGTCGCCCGCGGCGACCTGGGCGTCGAGCTGCCGCTCGAGCAGGTGCCGCTGGTGCAGAAGGTCGCGGTCGAGCTGGCCCGGCGCAACGCCAAGCCCGTCATCGTCGCGACCCAGGTGCTCGAGTCGATGATCGAGAACTCGCGGCCCACGCGCGCCGAGGCCTCCGACGCCGCGAACGCGGTGCTGGACGGCGCCGACGCCCTGATGCTGTCGGGGGAGACGAGCGTCGGCAAGCACCCGATCGAGGCCGTGCGCACCATGGCCCGCATCATCGAGAACACCGAGGACCACGGGCTCGAGCGCATCGCGCCGCTCGGCACGACGCCGCGCACCAAGGGCGGCGCCATCACGCTGGCCGCCGCCACGGTCGGGCAGCAGCTGGGCGTGAAGTACCTGGTGACCTTCACCCAGGGCGGCGACTCCGCGCGCCGCATGGCGCGGCTGCGGTCGTCGATCAAGCACCTGGTCTTCACGCCCGAGCAGATCGTCCGCTCGCAGCTCTCGCTCACGTGGGGCATCGAGACGTTCCTGACGCCGTTCGTGAAGCACACCGACGAGATGGCGCGCCAGGTCGACGAGATGCTGCTCGGCAACGGCCGGGCCGAGCGCGGTGACCTCGTCGTCATCGTGGCCGGCTCGCCCCCCGGCATCCCCGGCTCGACCAACGCGCTCCGCGTGCACCGCATCGGCGACGCCGTCGACGGCGTGGCCCCCGCCTACCGCAGCTAGCCGGTCGACGTCCGCGTCCTCACGACTTCGGACCCACGACCTCATCCAGGACGGCGACGGATGCGCGCCGGGCCACCGACACCGACCACGGGCCGTTGCGCCGGTGCGCCAACTCGAGCAGGTCCAGTGCCCACTCGCACAAGCGCAAGATGTCCTCAGAACGGTTGCTGAAGAAGTAGCGCGGGTACTCGTACCGGTGTCGTCGGCCGCCCACGGCCCGCACGGTCCAGTTGGTCACCCGACACCCGTCCGAGTGGAACAACCCCCGCAGGAAAGGACCGGGGTGCCGCTGGACGACCTCGCTCTGCCAAGCCTCCAGCACGATCGGCCGTTGGTGCTTGCGCCCTGGTCCGTGCTGCGGGAACAAGCACGGCCAGTGCTTGGAATAGCTCGTGACGTCGACGCAACCAGGCTTGGCGGTGCGGCTCACGCGGTTCGCCAGGACCGCGGCCATCGATGCCGCGCACTCGTCGACGACGCCGGGGTACCGCGCGTCACAGCTGATGCGCAGACTGAACACACCCTTGCGCAGAGCCGAGATGCAGCCGTCCCCGAGGTACAAGCCGAGCAGGTGCGCGTACGGGACGCCGTCTAGCGGATGCCGACGTGGGCAACCAGCTCGCGGTGCCGTCGCCGCCGCGTACCTCCCGCCGTCCGACTGCCAGGCGCGGAGTGTCGACCGGGAGATACCCGTCTGCCGGCTCACGCCGCTCGTCGTAGCACCGGTGCGGGCGAGCAGTGTGAGGGCAGCGGAACGGGTCTCCGGCGGGTGCATGCACGAAGCATGCTGGGGAGGTCTGACAGTGCCCCGAGTGGGACTCGAACCCACACTGGATGGATTTTGAGGCCATCGCCTCTGCCGATTGGGCTACCGGGGCCAGCCCCTGCTGGTGCGTGTAACGGCAGCGTAACCGACCGTCCGTAGACTGCGCGCATGGCCGAGACCTCCCATCCCGCCGCGCCCAGCGGACGTCGTGTCGTCGTCGCCGAGGACGAGGCGCTGATCCGCCTCGACCTGGTCGAGATGCTGCGCGAGGAGGGGTTCGACGTCGTCGGCGAGGCTGGCGACGGCGAGCAGGCCGTCCAGCTGGCGCGCGAGCACCGACCCGACCTCGTGGTGCTCGACGTCAAGATGCCGGTGATGGACGGGCTGTCGGCCGCCGAGCAGATCGGCCGCGAGAAGCTCGGTGCCACGGTGATGCTGACCGCCTTCTCGCAGACCGAGCTGGTCGAGCGCGCCCGCGACGCCGGCGCCATGGCCTACGTGGTCAAGCCGTTCACCAAGGCCGACCTGCTGCCCGCCATCGAGATCGCGGTGTCGCGCTACGCCGAGCTGCGCGCTCTCGAGCACGAGGTCGCCGACCTCGGCGAGCGCTTCGAGACCCGCAAGCGCACCGACCGCGCCAAGGGCGTGCTGATGAAGAAGCTGGGGCTCAGCGAGCCCGAGGCGTTCCGGTGGATCCAGAAGACGTCGATGGACCGCCGCATGAGCATGCGCGAGGTCGCGGACGCCGTGGTGTCCGGGATGGCCGATTAGCCCGACCGCGAACGACGTCCCGCCCCGCTGACGGTCGTCAGCAGGTCACGAGAAGGTCACGGCGTGTCGCAGGGTGCTGGGAACCACGGTGACCAGGGTCTAGGGTCGAGCCACCCCATCGGGGGACAACCCACTGGGCTGGCGCGCGCAGGCGCCAGCCCCTGGCACGGGAGGACCACGTGCGTTCCATCCTCAAGCTCGGCGTCCCGGTGGTCGCCGCGGCCCTCGCTCTGGCCGCCTGCGGCGGCACCTCCGGGGGCAACGACAACGCCTCCGGCAGCGGCGACAAGAAGTGCGACCTCAAGATCGGCTTCTTCGGCGCCCTCACGGGTGACGCGGCCAACCTGGGTCAGAACATCCAGAACGGCGCGAAGCTGGCGATCGACCAGTACAACACCGCGAACGCCGACTGCAAGGTCACCCTGGTGCCCTTCGACTCGCAGGGCGACCCGGCCCAGGCCCCCGGCCTGGCGAAGAAGGCCATCGACGACAAGGCCGTCATCGGCATCGTCGGCCCGGCCTTCTCGGGTGAGTCCAAGGCGGCCGACCCGTTGTTCAACGAGGCCGGCCTCGTGACGATCAGCGCGTCCGCCACCAACCCGGCGCTGGCCGAGAACGGCTGGAAGACCTTCTTCCGCGTGCTGGGCAACGACGCCTCGCAGGGCCCGGCGGCCGCCAAGTACATCCAGACGGTGCTGAACGCCAAGAAGGTCGTCGTCGTCGACGACGCCTCCGAGTACGGCAAGGGCCTGGCCGACCAGGTCAAGTCCGGCCTCGGCTCGTCGGTCGTCGCCACCGACACCATCCAGCAGAAGCAGACCGACTTCGGCCCGACCGTCACCAAGATCCGCAGCGCTGGCGCGGACGCGGTGTTCTTCGGCGGCTACTACGCCGAGGCCGGCCTGATCAAGAAGCAGATGTCCGACGCGGGCGTCAAGGCGACCCTGGTCGTCGGCGACGGCGTGAAGGACGACGGCTACATCACCGCGGCGGGCGCCAAGGCCGCCGAGGGCACGATCATCACCTGCCCGTGCCTGCCCCCGGACAAGGCCGGCGGCACGTTCTTCGAGGACTACAAGAAGGCCTTCAACGCCGACCCCGCCACCTACGGCGCCGAGGCGTTCGACTCCGCGACGATCCTGCTCGAGGGCATCAAGAGCGGCATCAGCGACCGGTCGAAGATGGTCGACTTCGTCAAGTCCTACGACAAGCCGGGCGTCACCAAGCAGCTGAAGTTCGACGCCAAGGGCGAGCCGGCGAACGTCAGCGTGTGGGCGTACAAGGTCGAGGGCGGCAAGATCGTCCCCGACCAGGAGATCAAGTGACCGCGACACGGTCCTGACTCGACCCTGAGTCGTCCGTCGTGATCACGGGACGCGGTCGGGAGCAGTACGCTCCCGACCGCGTCCCCGTGTCCAGCCCCTGGGAGACCGGATGAGCTACCTGCTCCACAACTTCGTCGCCCTCACGTTCTCGGCGATCGTGCTCGGCGCGGTGTACGCCCTCGTGGCCCTGGGCTACACGCTCGTGTACGGCGTGCTGCGCCTCATCAACTTCGCCCACTCCGAGGTCTGGATGTGGGGCAGCTTCGGCGCGGTCTGGGTCATGACCGCGGTCGGGGCGTCGAGCGACCACGGCCTGGTCGTCGTCATCGGGCTGCTGCTGCTCGCGCTGATCGCCGCGATGGCCGTCAGCGGCGGCGTGGCCCTCGTCGTCGAGCGCGTCGCCTACCGCCGGCTGCGGCGGGTCAACGCGCCCCCGCTGATCGCGCTCATCAGCGCCATCGGCGCCTCGTTCGTGCTGGGCGAGATCATGGGCCTGCGCGACAAGATCGTCGGGTGGGTCGGACTGCGCGACACGCTGGACGCCTACGTCCGCGGCGCGCGCGACAACACGCGCTTCCCCTCGCCGGTCGACTACTCGTCGCTGTTCAAGATCGGCGACTACCAGGTCCTCAACATCGACGTGATGATCATCGTCGCCGCCCTGGTGATGATGGTGGTGCTCGACCAGTTCATCCGCCGCTCCCGGCTCGGCCGCGGCATCCGTGCGGTCGCGCAGGACTCCGAGGCCGCGGCCCTCATGGGCGTCAACAAGGACCGCGTCGTCCAGATCACGTTCCTGCTCGGCGGCATCATGGCCGGTGCCGCCGCCCTGCTCTACCTGATGAAGTTCGGGGTGACGCGCTGGAACGCCGGCTTCCTGCTGGGTGTCAAGGCGTTCACCGCCGCCGTCCTCGGCGGCATCGGCAACGTGCGCGGGGCCCTGGTCGGCGGATTCGTCCTCGGTCTGGCCGAGAACTACGGCTCGGCCCTCGTCGGCACCCAGTGGAAGGACGTCGTCGCCTTCGTCCTGCTGGTGGCCATCCTGCTGTTCCGACCGACCGGTCTGCTCGGTGAGTCCCTGGGGAGGTCGCGCGCATGAGCGCCCCTGCATCTGCTCCTGCTCCCACGCCGGCGAACGACGGCGGCCGCACCCAGCCGCCCAGCCGCTTCTCCGCGCTGTCGGGGATCCGCGACCGGTGGGACGGCCTGCCCAAGTGGGCCCGCCTGCTGCTGCTCCTGCTCGGCGCGGTGTTCCTCTACGCCCTGCCGCTGCTCGACCCGCCGTACATCTCGCCGAGCGGCAGCGACTTCGGCGCCGTGCTGTTCAACGTCGCGGCCTACGTGCTGGTCGCGCTCGGCCTGAACGTCGTGGTCGGCTACGCCGGACTGCTCGACCTCGGCTACGTCGGCTTCTACGCCATCGGCGCCTACACGGTCGGTGTCCTTGGCTCGCTGCACGGCCACCTGCCGCTCCTGCTGCTGCTGCCGATCGCGGCGCTGGTGGCCCTGGTCTCCGGCATCGTGCTGGGTGCACCCACCCTGCGGGTGCGCGGCGACTACCTGGCCATCGTCACCCTCGGCTTCGGCGAGATCGTCCGGCTCACCCTGGTGAACTCCAGCTGGGTCGGCGCGGCGTCCGGCATCAGCAACATCCCGCGACCGCCGAGCGCCGGGATCTTCGACGTGCCGCACTTGTCGTGGGACGGCCTGGTCGCCACCGTCGACCTCGAGAACACCACGACGTTCCTGAAGTTCGGCGTGCTCGACCAGGTGCCGTACTACTGGCTCGCGCTGACCGTCATCTTCCTGATCCTGCTCGGCGAGGGCCTGCTGGTGCGCAGCCGCGTCGGCCGCGCCTGGGAGGCCACGCGCGAGGACGAGGACGCCGCCGAGCTGATGGGCGTGCCGACGTTCAAGTTCAAGCTGCTGGCCTTCGCGATCGGTGCGTTCATCGGTGGTCTGTCCGGCGCGCTGTTCGCCACCCGCCAGGCGTTCATCAACCCCGAGACGTTCCCGCTGCTGCTGTCGATCCTGTTCCTCGCGGCCGTCGTCGTCGGCGGCTCGGGCAACCGGCTCGGCGTCATCGTCGGCGCGATCGTGGTCTCGTACCTGCCCGAGCTGTTCCGCTCCTTCGCCGACTACCGCGTGCTCGTCTTCGGCGCGCTGCTGGTGATCCTGGCCAACTTCCGGCCGCAGGGCCTGCTGCCACCACGACGGTCGGTGCGGGCCAAGAAGCTGGACGAACGGCTCGAGGAGCTCGAGGAGGGGAGCGCGCATGCCTGACACCACCACCGACGAGCAGTCGTCCGCGCCGGCCGCCACCGGCACGTCGCTGCTCGAGATGCGCGACGTCACCCTGCGCTTCGGCGGCGTCGTCGCGCTGGACGGCGTGTCGTTCGACATCCGCCAGGGCGAGATCCTCGGCCTGATCGGGCCGAACGGCGCCGGCAAGACGACCTGCTTCAACGCGATGACGGGCGTCTACCAGCCGACGTCCGGGCAGGTGGTCTTCAAGGGATCGCCGCTCGGCCAGCGTCCGCGGCACCAGATCACCAAGCTGGGCATCGCGCGCACGTTCCAGAACATCCGGCTGTTCGGCAACATGACGGCGCTCGAGAACATCCTGGTCGGCGCCGACGCCAACCACTCGACGGGCGTGGCCAACGCGCTGTTCCGGCTGCCCAAGCACCGCCGCGAGGAGGCGCACGGGCACGAGCGGGCGCTCGAGCTGCTGGAGTTCATGGGTCTGCGCAAGCGTGCCGACGAGCTCGCGCGCAACCTGCCGTACGGCGACCAGCGCCGGCTCGAGATCGCCCGGGCGCTGGCCACCGAGCCGCAGCTGCTGTGCCTGGACGAGCCGGCCGCGGGCTTCAACCCGCAGGAGAAGCGCGAGCTGATGGAGCTCATCCGGCGCATCCGCGACCAGGGCTACACCGTGCTGCTCATCGAGCACGACATGCGCCTGGTCATGGGCGTCACGGACCGGATCGTCGTCCTGGAGTTCGGGCGCAAGATCGCCGAGGGCCTGCCGGCCGAGATCCGCGACAACCCGGCGGTCATCGCCGCCTACCTGGGAGTGGACGAGGATGCTTCTTGAGGTCGAGGGCCTGTGCGTCAACTACGGGCGTATCGAGGCCATCCGCGAGATCTCGTTCGGCGTGCCCGAGGGCAGCGTCGTCACCCTGATCGGCGCCAACGGCGCCGGCAAGACGACGACGATGAAGACCGTCTCGGGCCTGCGCCCGGTGCGCGCCGGCAAGGTCGTCTTCGACGGCAAGGACATCACCAACATGCCGGCCCACCACCGGGTCGAGCTCGGCATCACGCAGTCGCCCGAGGGCCGCGGCGTGTTCCCCGGCATGACGGTGATGGAGAACCTCGAGATGGGCGCCTACACGCGCAAGGACCGCAAGGCCACCGCGGCCAAGGACCTCGAGCGCGTCTTCGGCCTGTTCCCGCGGCTGTCGGAGCGCTCGAGCCAGATGGCCGGCACCATGTCGGGCGGCGAGCAGCAGATGCTGGCGATCGGCCGGGCTCTCATGGGTCACCCGAAGCTGCTGCTGCTCGACGAGCCGTCGATGGGGCTGGCGCCCAAGCTGATCGCGCAGATCTTCTCGATCATCCGCGAGATCCACCAGCAGGGGACGACGATCCTGCTCGTCGAGCAGAACGCCTCCCAGGCGCTGAAGGCCGCCGACCACGCCTACATCCTCGAGACCGGCGAGATCGTGCGCGACGGCACCGGCGAGGAGCTGGGCAACGACGACAGCGTGCGCGCGGCCTACCTCGGCGGCGACGTCTAGCTAGCGCAGCGCCTGCACGAGCACCGTCAGCAGCGGCGCGACCACCAGGGCCGGCAGCAGGTCGGCCACGGGTACCTCGCGCAGCCGCAGCAGGCGCAGCGCGACGCCGACGAGCAGCAGCCCGCCGGCGGCGGTGAGGGCGCTCACCGCCGCCGCGGGCAGCACGTCGCCGAGCACCAGGCCGACGGCCGTGAAGGCGCCCTGGACCACCGCCACGGTCAGCGCGGAGGCCATGACGCCGAGCCCGAACGAGGCCGCGAAGGCGATGGCTGCGAACCCGTCGAGGGTCGACTTCAGGGCGAGCTGGTCGATGCCGCGACCCAGGCCGTCGTTCAGCGCGCCGAGCACCGTGAGCGGTCCGACGCAGAACACCAGCGAGGCGGTCATGAAGCCCTCGGCGAAGCGCTCGCGGTCGGGGTGGTCGGAGGCGCCCCCGCGCGTGAGGCGGCGGTGCAGGCGGGGGCCGAGCGCGGCCAGGCGGTCCTCGAGCCGCAACGTCGAGCCGACCACGCCGCCGACCACCAGCGCGGCGAGCACGACGAGGACGGCACCGCTGCCGACCGCGTCGCGCAAGGCGGGGTCGAGCACGGCGGCCGCGGACAGGGCGGCCGCGAGCAGCGTCACCAGCCCGAGGCCGTCGGTGACGACGTCGCGCGTGCGCTGCGGCAGGCGGTGGCCGAGCAGCATCCCCAGGCCCGAGCCGAGCAGCACCGTGGCGACGTTGAGCAGCGTGCCGGCACCACGGATCACGCGTGCACCCCCGCTGTCGACGTCGAGATCCGCAGACACTACCGTCGGACACCTCGGAGGTCGTAAGGTCTGCTCCGGATCTCGTGCAGCACAGCGAGTCCGGGATCGTGCAGCTCGTCGGGCGGGGGGCCCGCCGTCGTTCTGGAGGAGGGTTCGTGGCCCCGTCGCAGGTGAGTGTCCGGGTGGTCGACTCCGAGGTCCGCTCGGACGTCGAGTCGCTGGCCGAGCTCTGGGTCGACTCCCGACCCGCCGTCCGCACGCCCGCCTCCGGCCGCGGCGAGCGAGATCTCGTCCACGACCTGGCCGCGGCGATCACGCGCGACGACGTCAAGGCGTTCGTGGCCGCGCTGGACGGCTCGGACGTCGGGTTCGTCGTCCTGTCGCGGGGTCCGCTGCTGCCGCTGCTCGACGAGCCCAGCGTCGCCATCGAGCACCTCTTCGTGCGCGACGAGGCCCGCCGGCACGGGGTCGGCCGCGCGCTGATCGCCCGGGCGACCACGTTCGCCGAGCAGGGCGGGGCGAGCCAGATCTCCACCAGCGTGCCGGCCGCCGGGCGCGAGGGGCAGCGGTTCTTCGCCCGGCTGGGCTTCAGCCCGTTCGTGGTGCGGCGGGTGGCCTCGGTGTCGGCGCTGCGCCGCCGCCTGGTGCCCGAGCCGTGCCTGGCGCGCGACGCCACCGTGCTGCGCCGCCGGTCGCTGCGCGCCCGCAGCCGGGCCGTGGCGCTGCGCGCCCGCAGCAGCGTCTGACGCCCTCGCACCGCGCGGCCGGCTGTCGGCGCCCGGCCCTAGGGTTGTCCCCGTGAGCCCTGCCACCGCGACGCCCGAGACCCCGCGCCTGATGCTGCTCGACGGCCACTCCCTGGCCTATCGGGCGTTCTTCGCGCTGCCGCCCGAGAACTTCTCGACGTCCACCGGGCAGACCACCAACGCGGTGTACGGCTTCACCTCGATGCTGATCAACCTGCTGCGCGACGAGCAGCCCTCGCACATCGCGGTGACCTTCGACGTCTCGCGCCAGACCTTCCGCAGCGAGGAGTACGCCGAGTACAAGGCCGGCCGGGCCAAGACGCCGGACGAGTTCCGCGGGCAGATCTCGCTGCTGCACGAGGTGCTGGCCGCCCTGCGCATCCCGGTCGTCGAGAAGGAGGGCTTCGAGGCCGACGACGTCATCGCCACGCTGGCCACGCAGGCCACCGCGCTCGGCCTCGACGTCCTCATCTGCTCCGGCGACCGCGACAACTTCCAGCTGGTCAACGACACCACCACCGTGCTCTACCCGGTGCGCGGCGTCTCCGAGCTGTGGCGCATGACGCCGGCCGCGGTCGAGGAGAAGTACGGCGTGCCGCCCGAGCGCTACCCCGACCTCGCGGCGCTGGTGGGGGAGTCGAGCGACAACCTGCCGGGCGTGCCCGGCGTCGGGCCGAAGACGGCCGCCAAGTGGATCGGCACGTACGGCGACCTGCACGGTGTGGTGGCGCACGTCGACGAGATCAAGGGCAAGGCGGGCGACAGCCTGCGCGAGCACCTCGACGGCGTGCTGCGCAACCGGCGGCTCAACGCGCTGGTCCGCGACCTCGAGCTGCCGGTCGGGCCCGCCGACCTGGCCCGCCAGCAGTGGGACCGCGACCAGGTGCACCAGGTCTTCGACTCGCTGGAGTTCCGCGTGCTGCGCGAGCGGCTCTTCGAGAGCGTGGCGGCCGCCGAGCCCGAGGCCGAGTCCGGGTTCGACCTCGCGACCTCGCGCCTCACCTCGGCGGACGTCGAGGGCTGGCTGGCCGAGCACGCGCCGTCCGGCGTGCGCACCGGCGTCCACGTCGTGGGGTCGTGGGGCCGCGGCACCGGTGACGCGCGCGGCATCGCCGTGGCCGGCGGCGACGGCGCGGCCGGGTACGTCGACCTCGGCGAGCTCGACGCCGCGGGCGAGGCGGCGGTGGCCGGCTGGCTGGCCGACCCCGAGCGGCCCAAGGCCCTGCACGACGTCAAGGGCCCGGGTCACGCGCTGCGCGAGCGTGGCCTGCCGCTGCGCGGCGTGGTCAGCGACACCGCGCTGGCCGCGTACCTGGTGCGCCCCGACCAGCGCTCGTACGACCTGGCCGACCTGGTGCTGCGGCACCTCGGCCGCGAGCTGCGGCTCGAGGCCGAGGAGGACTCCGGCCAGCTCACGCTCGACACGGGTACGGGCGCCGACGAGCACGACGCCGCGATGGTGCGGGCGCGGGCCGTCCTCGACCTCGCCGACGCGCTGGACTCCGAGCTGGAGGCGCGGGCCGGCGCCGAGCTGCTGCGCGACGTCGAGCTGCCGCTCGTCGGGGTGCTGAGCGAGATGGAGCGCGTGGGCATCGCGGTCGACGACGACCGGCTGGCCGACCTCGAGGCGAACTTCGCCGGCGAGGTGAAGCGCGCCGCCGACGAGGCGATGTCGGCGCTGCCGCAGAACGCCGACGGCTCGCCGCGCACGCTCAACCTCGGCTCGCCCAAGCAGCTGCAGGTGGTGCTCTTCGACGAGCTCGGCATGCCCAAGACCAAGCGCACCAAGACCGGCTACACGACCGACGCCGACGCGCTGACCGACCTCTTCGTCAAGAGCCCGCACCCGTTCCTCGAGGCGTTGTTGCGCCACCGCGATGTGTCGCGGCTGCGGCAGACGGTCGAGGGGCTGCGCAAGACGGTGCAGGACGACGGCCGCATCCACACCACGTACCACCAGACCATCGCAGCCACCGGGCGGCTGAGCTCGACCGATCCCAACCTGCAGAACATCCCGATCCGCACCGACGAGGGGCGCCGCATCCGCGAGGCCTTCGTCGTCGGGCCCGGCCACGACGACCTGATGACCGCCGACTACAGCCAGATCGAGATGCGGATCATGGCGCACCTGTCGGGCGACGCCGGCCTGATCGAGGCGTTCAACACGGGGGAGGACCTGCACCGTTTCGTCGGCGCCCGGGTCTTCGCGGTCGAGCCGGCCGACGTCACGCCGGCCATGCGCAGCAAGGTCAAGGCGATGAGCTACGGCCTCGCCTACGGGCTGTCGGCGTTCGGCCTGTCCAAGCAGCTGCGGATCGAGGTCGACGAGGCGCGCGGCCTGATGGGGGAGTACTTCGAGCGGTTCGGGGGCGTGCGCGAGTACCTCGACTCCGTGGTCGACGAGGCGCGGCGCACCGGGTACACCGAGACGATGCTCGGCCGGCGCCGCTACCTGCCCGACCTCACCAGCGACAACCGGCAGCGCCGCGAGGCCGCCGAGCGCATGGCGCTGAACGCGCCGATCCAGGGGTCGGCGGCCGACATCATCAAGGTGGCCATGCTGCGGCTGGCCGCCGACCTCGCCGAGCAGGGCCTGCGGTCCCAGATGCTGCTGCAGGTGCACGACGAGCTGGTGTTCGACGTCGCGCCCGGCGAGAGCGAGGCGCTCGAGGCGCTGGTGCGGCGCGCCATGGGCGAGGCCGCCGACCTCGCCGTCCCGCTCGAGGTGTCCGTGGGCATCGGGCGCAGCTGGGAGGCCGCGGGGCACTGACCGCGGCTGGCAGACTGACGCCGTGCCCCGTCGTCCGCGCCCCTCCCGCCTGCTGGTCGCCGCCGCGACCGCCGTCGCGCTACTCGTCCCCGCCGCCTGCACGGGCGGCGACGCCGACACCTCGTCGTCGGCGTCGACCCCCGCGCCGTCCGCCACCTCGCCGCTGAAGTTCACCGGCTGCGACCAGGCCGCCTGCGAGGGCACGCTCGACGGGGCGAAGTACCAGATCCTCATGCCGGACACGTGGAACGGCACCCTGCTGCTCTACTCGCACGGCTACCGCTTCGCCCAGCCGGTGCCGCCCAGCTTCAGCAAGCCCGCCACCGACGCCGTGCCGGCCCCGGGTGCCGACGTCGCGCGCACCCTCCTCGACCAGGGCTACGCGCTGGCGGGTTCGTCGTACTCCCGCAACGGGTGGGCGGTGCAGGAGGGGGTCGCCGCGGGCCAGCAGCTGTACGCCTACTTCAGCAAGACGATCGGCACGCCGCGACGGGTCTACCTGTGGGGCGACTCGCTCGGCGGCCTGGTGACCGAGACGCTGGCCGAGCAGCAGCTGCCCTGGGTCAGCGGCGCCGCGCCGCTGTGCGGCGTGCTCGGCGGCACCACCGAGAACCTCGACCTCGCCCTTGACGTCGCGTACGCCGTCCGCACGCTGGTGCTGCCCTCGCTGCAGCTGACCGGGTACGCGAGCCACCAGGCCGCGGTGAAGCAGTGGCAGGCCGCCCAGCGCGCCCTCGTGCGCGCCGCGAGCAGCGGCACCGCGGGGGCGGCGGAGGTCGCCCTGGTGGCCGCGCTCGTCGACGCACCCGACCAGACCTCCACGTTCGACGGCTCGACGCCGGTCTCCAAGATCAGCGCGGCGGTCGAGTCGGCGCTCACCGGCCTCGGCTACGGCACCTACGGCCGCTACGAGATCGAGCAGCGGTTGAAGGGCGACCCGTCGACCAACGAGGGCGTCGACTACTCGACCCGGGTGAGCGCGGCCGAGCGCCAGCTGGTCGACGCCGTCGGTGGCGCCGGCACCACCGACCGGCTGCTCGCGAAGCTGGCGGCCGGACGACGGGTGGCGGCCGACCACGCGGCCCGTCAGGGCGCGGCCGGGCTCGGCGAGCCCACCGGTGCGCTGCGGGTGCCCACCCTGACGTTGCACACCACCAAGGACCCGCTGGTGCTGGTGCAGAACGAGCGCCTGTTCGCCGACCGCGTGCGCGCCCGCGGCCAGCAGGACCGGCTGCTGCAGCTCTACGTCGCGCCGCCCGCCACGTTCACGGCCCCGGCGCCCTACGGCGCGGGGCACTGCGCCTTCACCGCCGAGCAGCGGGTCATGGTCATCGGCCTGCTCGACTCCTGGGTGCGCACCGGCACCCGGCCGAGCGGCAGCGACGTCCACGCCGCCACCGCTGACGTGAAGGGCGTGCAGAGCACCTACGTGCCCTCGGCCTGGCCCGCCCAGACCACCCCGTGACCGCGCGGGCGGCGCGCTGGAGCTGGCTCGTCGGGTCGCTGGCGGCCCTCGCGGCGACGGCGGCCGTCACCGCGGGCACCTGGGGCCGGGGCGTGCTGCTGTACCGCGACGACGTCCAGGTGCCCCGCCCGGTCCTCGGCGACGCCGCGCTGGGCGTCGCGGACGGGCCGCCGCGGGCCGTGCCGTACGCCGGCGTGCTCGCGCTGCTCGGCCACGTCGTCGGCGCGGCGCCCGCGCAACGGCTGCTGCTGCTGGCGCCGCTGCTGCTCGCGGGGTGCGGGGTCTCGGTGCTGATGCGCCGTCACGGCGCCGCCGCCTGCGTCGTGGCCGCGGTCGCCGCTGTCTGGAACCCCTACGTCGCCGAGCGGCTCGGACTGGGCCAGGCGCCCACGCTGCTGGCCTACGGCGCGCTGCCCTGCCTGGTGGTCGCGGTGCGCTGGTCGCGCGGCCGCGGACCGCTCGCCGCCCTGGGTGCCTGCACCCTCGCCGCGCTGCCGGCGGCGCTGACGCCGGTGGGCTCGGTGCTGGCTCTGGTCGTGCTGGCGGTGGCGCTGGTCGTCTGGCGCGGCACCGCCGCCGCGGTGTCCGCGGCCTTGGTCGGACCGGTGCTGCTGTGCGCGCCGTGGGTCGTCGCCGCTCTGGCGTCCGGGTCGGTCATCGGCGCGGACGACGGCGCCGTCGCCTTCGCGGCGCGCGACGACACCGGCGCCGGCGTGCTGCTCTCGGTCGCGACCCTCGGCGGGGTCTGGGCGCCGTCGGCGACGCCGGGCTCGCGGTCGGACGTCGCGACGCTGGTCTGCGGCCTGCTGCTCCTGGCGGTCGCCGCGGCCGGCTGGCTCACCGCCACCCGGCGGTCGGTGCTGGGTGCGGCCTGGCTGCTCCCCGTGGCGGCGGTGGCGCTGGCCGCCACGAGACCTGGGGTGCGGTTGCTGGCCGACGTGCAGTCCGTGCCCGGGCTGGCGCTGCTGCGCGACACCCACCGGCTGCTCGTGCTGGCCGCGGTCGCGCTGGCGGTGGGTCTCGGCCTGGCCGTCGCGCAGGCCCGCCGGGCGACGGCCCGCGCCGCCGCGGCGGGCGCGGGGATGCTCGCCGTCGCGCTCGTCGTGCTCGCCGTCCCGGACCTTCCGGGAGCGGTCGGCGACGACTACCGACCGACACGGCTGCCGGCCGACCTGCAGCAGGCGATCGGCACCGTGCGGGCGTCCCGCGACGGCGTGCTCTCCATGCCCTGGCAGCCGTTGCGCCGCACGGCGTGGAACGGCGGCCGCACCTTCCTCGACCCCCTCGACCGCGCCGTCGAGGGGCCGGTGCTGGCCAGCCGACGCCTGCAGGTCGAGCGCGACGGCCGGGTGCTGGTCACCGACGGCGAGGCCGAGCCCGCCGCGGCGGCCTGGGCCCGCGGTGAGGTCGACGCCGCGGCCCTGGCGGCGCGGGGCGTGGGCTGGGTGCTCGAGTGGCGCGGCACGCCGGGCGCCGAGGTCGTGCCGTCGTCCGGGCTGACGCTCGTGCAGGACGGTCCGACGGCGCGGCTGTGGCGGGTCGCCGGCCCGGTGACCGTCCCGGTGCGTCCGCACCGGACGGCGCTGCTCGCCGCCTGGGCGGTCGCCGGGGCGACGCTGGTCGGCGCCGTGCTCGCCCTCGTCGTGGGCGCCCGCCGTCGCCCCGTGCTCAAGGCAGGTCGAGGACGCGCCGATGATCGACTGCGCAAATGAGCGACCAGCCGGTAACATCGGCGCGACGTCACGACCAGCTCGAGAGGGACACATGACTTTCACCCGCCTGAAGTCCGACAGCGGCATCGCCGTCGCCGCCGTCGTCATGGGCGTCGGCAGCCTCCTCGCGGGCGGCGCGGCCGCCACCGCGGCGATCGTCGCCGTCGTCGACAACTACGGTCCCCAGGACTCCACCGCCGTGCAGGACGGTCCGAAGGACGTGCTCCAGCCGGACGACGTCCTCAGCTACGGCGGCTGAGCCAGCCAGCTCCCCGAGGGCCTCGCGACGACGTCGCGGGGCCCTCGTGCGTGCCCCGGACGTGCAGCGCGGCCTCGGCGCTGGCCAGGTCGAGGTCGTGCCGCTCGGTCGGGCGCCCGCCCAAGGCGCTGTGCAGCAGCAGCCGCTCCCAGGCGTCGGTCGCGCGGTCCCAGGTGAACGTCGCCGCCCACTCGCGCGCGGCCGCACCCAGGGCCGCCCGCGTCTGCGCGTCGCGCAGCAGGCGGTCCGTCGCCTCGACCAGATCGTCCAGCCCGTCGACGAGCAGCCCGGTGGTGCCGTCGACGACCGACTCCGACAGGCCGCCGGCGTCGCGGTAGGCCAGCGTGGGCACGGCGTGCGAGCCGGCCTCGACGACGCACAGCCCCCAGCCCTCCTTGACCGAGGGCGCCAGCTTCAGCCAGGACTGCGCGAGCAGCCGGTGCTTGTCGGCCTCGGAGACGAAGCCGACCAGGTCGACCCGGTCGAGCACGCCCGCCGCCCGGGCGTGGTCGACGATCGCGTCGTGCCACCACCCCTCGCCGACCACGGTGAGGCGCAGCGCGGGGTGCGTCGGCAGCAGCCGGGCCAGGACGTCGACCGCGTGCTCGACGCGCTTGTGGGGCACCAGCCGGCCGAGCACGACCAGGCGCGGCTCGTCCGAGCGCGGCTCGCCGGTCATCTGCGGGGTGTCGGTGCCGTTGTGGATCACCGTGATGTCACCGCCGCGGACGCCCAGCTCGACCAGCTCGGTGCGGGTCTGCTCCGAGACCGCGACGTACTGCCGGCCGCGGTACAGGCGCGGCGCCACGCGGGACTCGACGAACCAGCCCGCGCGGGCCATCGCGGGGGAGAAGACCACCGGCCACTGCTCGCGGTGGACGTGGTGCACGAGGTTGACCACCGGCGCGCGGCGGGTCAGCGGGGTGCCGAACGGCACGCCGTTCTGCACGTCGACGACCACGTCGAACGCGCCGTCGTGCCGCTCCAGCGCGCGGCGCGACCGGGCGGCCGCGGGGTAGACGCCGAGGCGGCCGCCGCGACGGACGAGCCGAACGCCGTCGACGACCTCGACGGGCGGGGCGTCGCCGTGCGCCGCGCAGAGCAGGGTGACGTCGTGGCCGCGCGCGGCCAGGCCGCCGGCCACGCTCTGGACGTAGCGCTCGGAGCCGCCGCCCTCGGGATGGGTCAGGTCGCGCCAGTTCGCGAACGCCACCCGCAGCCGGCGCTGCACCGCACCGGCCTGCTGCTGGTCCTGCTCCACCCCGACACTCCTTCGTGAACCGTCTCGGGCCAGCCTACCGGCGGGTAATCTCTTCGGGTGCCCCTGACGACGGATCGACCGGAGCTGGCGCCGCCCGGGTCGTTGCGCCGGTCGGTGCAGCTGTGGCGGGCGTTCCGGGTCGAGCAGTCCGACCCCGACACCTTCTACTCGCTGCTGGCGCGCGACTCGGTGCGCGAGGCCGCGCGGTGGGTCGACCTGCACGGCACCACGGTGCTGGACGTCGGCGGCGGACCGGGGTACTTCGCCGACGAGTTCGCGGCCGCCGGCGCCTCGTACGCCGGGCTCGAGCCCGACGCCGGCGAGATGACCGCCGCGGGCATCGAGGGCCCGAACCGCTTGCGCGGCAGCGGTCTCGCGCTGCCGGTGCGCGACGGCGCCGTCGGGCTCTGCTACTCCAGCAACGTTCTCGAGCACGTGCCCGACCCGGAGACGATGGCTGACGAGATGGTGCGGGTCACCGCGCCCGGCGGCACCGTCGTCCTGTCGTGGACGCCGTGGTGGGCGCCGTGGGGCGGGCACGAGACCGCCCCGTGGCACTACCTCGGCGGGCGCCGGGCCGCCGACCGCTACGCGCGGCGCACGGGGCACCGGCCCAAGAACGACTTCGGCGTCGGGCTGTTCGCCTGCTCGGTGCGGCGCGTGCTCGCCTGGGCGCGCCGGGCCGAGGCCGACGGGCGGGTCGAGGTGGTCGACGTCCTGCCGCGCTACCACCCGCGCTGGGCCCGCTGGGTCGTGCGCGTGCCCGGGCTGCGCGAGATCGTCGCGTGGAACGTCGTCGTCGTCCTGAGGGTGGCATGACGGCCGAGCCGCAGGCCGTGGCCGGAGCCGTCGCGCGCTGGACCGCCCGGCTGTGGGTGCACCTGGCCTCGCTCTTCCTCGTGGTGCTGGTGCTCGTCCAGAGCCCGCGCACGCTGTCGGCCGACACCAAGCTCGACCTGTCGGTCGACCCGGTCGGCTTCCTCGGTCGGGCGCTGTCGCTGTGGGACCCCCAGGCCGCGGCCGGCCAGCTGCAGAACCAGGCCTACGGCTACCTGTTCCCGATGGGACCGTTCTTCGCCGGGCTCCACGCGCTCGGGGTGCCGCCCTGGGTGGTGCAGCGCCTGTGGTGGTGCCTGGTGCTGCTGGCCGCCTTCCACGGCGCCCGGCTGCTGCTCGGGCGGCTGCAGGTCGGCACGCCCACCACCCAGCTGGTCGCCGCGCTCGCCTACGCGCTGAGCCCGCGGCTGCTCGGCGTGCTGGGCGCGGTGAGCAGCGAGATCTGGCCGATGGCCGTCGCGCCATGGGTGCTGCTGCCGCTGGTGCGCGTGCCCCCCGGGGCCGAGCGGCGCCGCGCCGCGTGGTCGGCCGTCGCGGTCGCGTGCGCCGGCGGCATCAACGCGGTGGCCACCGCCGCCGTGCTGCCCCTGCCCGCGCTCTGGCTGCTGCGCGGGGTGCGCGAGCGCACCGGACGTCGGCTGGCCGGCTGGTGGGTGCTGTGCGTCGGGCTCGCGACGCTCTGGTGGGCCGTGCCGCTGCTGCTGCTCGGGCGCTACTCGCCGCCGTTCCTGGACTGGATCGAGTCCGCTGCCGTCACGACGAGCACGGCGTCGTTGCCCGAGGCCCTGCGCGGCACGACGCACTGGATCGCGGGGCTGCAGTCCAGCGCCGGCCCGTTGTGGCCGGCGGCGTTCCAGGTGCTGTCGACCCGGCTGGCCGTCGTGGCCGGGCTGCTCGTGGCCCTCGCCGGGCTGGCCGGTCTGGCCAGCCGGTCGCTGCCGCACCGCCGCCTCTGGCGGGCGGGCCTCGTGGTCGGCCTGGTGCTGCTGACGCTCGGGCACACCGGCGGGGCGACCGCGCCCTGGGCCGACGGGGTGCAGCACCTGCTCGACGGCTCGCTGTCGCCGCTGCGCAACGTGCACAAGTTCGACCTCGTGGTGCGGCTGCCGCTGGCGGTCGGCCTGGCTCACGCCTTGGCGCAGGTGGGGCGCCTGCGCGTGCGCCAGCCGCTGCTGCCCGGCCTCGTCCGGGTGGTGGCGGTGAGCTGCCTCGTCGTCCTGACCGCCCCGGCCGCCCTCGTCGGCGTGGCCCAGCGCGGTGCGTTCACCGACGTCCCGGACTGGTGGCGCGAGACCGCCCGCTACCTCGCGGCGGAGCCGACGGGCGGACGCACGCTGGTGCTGCCCGGGGCGTCGTTCGCCGGCAGCTACTGGGGCGACCCGCGCGACGAGCCGTTGCAGCCGTTGGCCTCCAGCCCGTGGATCGTCCGCGACGGCGTGCCCCTGGGCTCGGGTGGCGCGACGCGGCTGCTGACCCGGCTCGAGCAGGTGGTGCAGACCGGACAGGGCGGCGAGGAGCTGGCCGACCTGCTGGCCGAGCTCGACGTCACGCGCGTCGTGCAGCGCTCCGACCTCGACTGGCGCGCGGCGGGCGCGCCCCCGCCACTGGTCGTCCGGCAGGCGCTGCGCACGACGCCGGGCGTGCGCACCGATCGCACCTTCGGCCCGCTCGTCGGCGGCTCGACCCGCTCGGACGTCGCGCTCGCCGACGGCCTCGACCAGCCGGTGCCCACGATCCAGGTCTGGACGACGGGCCAGCCCGACCGCACGGTGCAGCTGACGTCCGCGGCCGACGTCGCGGTGCGGTCCGGTGGCACCGAGCAGCCCTCCGGCACCGGCGTGCTGGCGGCCGACGCGCGCTCGGTCGCGGCGCTGCGGGCGGCTGGTGGCGGGGGTCGCGGTATCGTCACCGACACGCTGCAGCGGCGCGAGGCGAACTTCGCGGCCGTGCGCGACGCCTGGTCGACCGTCCTGCCGGCGAGCACGCCCTACCCCGCGGACCGCGCCGGGCACGACTGGTTCCCCACCCGGCTCGAGCAGGTGCGCCCTGCCGACCAGACCACGCTCGACGTCCAGGGCGGCGCTCACGTGACGGCGTCGTCCAGCCGGGCCGACCCGCTGCTGGGCGGGGTGCGCGACCTGTCGGCCGCGCCGACCGCGGCGCTGGACGGCACCGGCGACACCGCGTGGGTCTCGGCGCGCGCGGCGGTCGGCGAGTCGTGGTCGGTGCGGTTCGACCGGCCCGTCGACCTGCCGGCCCAGCTGGACGTCGTCCTCGACCAGGTGGTGGGCGCCGACGTGTCGCGGGTCGAGGTGGTCACCGACCGCGGGCGCGCGACCACCGGCGTCACCCCGCCGCCGACCCCCACCACCGGGTCGCCCACGGCGCCCGAGGCCGTGGGGCGGCACCGCGTCGCGACGCTCGCCGTGCCGGCCGGGACGACGTCGCGGCTCGAGCTGCGCGTCACCGGCGTGCGCGGCGACCAGTTCAAGCCGGTGGTGCTGGTCGAGGTGGCCCCGGGGCTGCTGCCGGTCGTCGTGCGCCGGCTGGTGGTGCCGGCCGCGAGCGGGCGCACCGACGAGGTGCGGCTCGGCGCGACGCCCGATCGTCGCGACGCCTGCAGCCAGGACGACGGAGGCATCGCCCGCTGCCAGCCGTCGCGCGGCCGGCAGGGCGAGGAGTCGTTGCGGCTCGACCGCTCGGTGGCCGTCGAGGACGACGGCACCTTCACCCTGACCGGCACGGTCCGGGCGCGCTGGGGCGCGGCGGTCGACCGCCTCCTCGACTCCGGGCGCACCGGACCGGTCGTCACGGCCTCCTCGACCTGGGTGCCCGACGCGACGCTGCGCCCGTCGACCGCGGTCGACGGCGACCCGCGCAGCTACTGGGCGCCGGCGCCGGACGACCCGCGGCCGACCCTGACCCTGCAGTACCCACGCGCCGTCCACGTCACGGGCCTGGCCCTCGACACCGACCCCGAGATCACCGGCTCGCGCCCGACGAAGGTCGAGGTGACCCTCGGCGAGCGCACGGTCGAGCGCGACGTCGACATCGACGGCACGGTCGCCGTTCCCTCCACCACGACCCGGCGCGTCGTGGTGCGCGTGACCGGGACGACCCGCACCACCGGGATCAGCGGCCTGCTGAGCCGGCCGCTGCCCGTCGTAGTGGGCGAGCTGCGCGTCGGGGGCGCGCCCGCCCCGCTGGCCGCGAGCCCCGACGCCCTCACCGGCGTGCCCTGCGGCTTCGGCCCGACGGTGCTGGTCGACGGCCAGCCGGTCGCGACCGCCGTCGAGGGGACGGTGGCCGAGATCGAGTCCGGCGCGGCGGTGCGGCTGCGGGCGTGCCGCCGGGTGCCCATGACCGCGGGCCGGCACGACGTCACGCTCACCGCCAGCGCCGAGTTCGGCGACGCCGACCTTCGCCTGGAGCGGCGCGGTGTCGCCTCGCCGGCCGACCCCACCACCCCGGCCGTGCTGCGCTGGCAGGACGACCGGCGGTCGGTGCAGGTGCCCGCGGACGACGGCGCGCGGGTGCTGGTGGTCGCCGAGAACGCCAACGACGGCTGGACGGCGCAGCTGGGCGGCCGCACCCTGCCCGCCCTCGTCGTCGACGGCTGGGAGCAGGCTTTCGTCGTCCCGGCCGGTGCGGCTGGCACCGTGCAGCTCACCTTCGCTCCGCAGACGCCGTACCGGCTCGGGTTGCTGGTCGGCGCGCTCACCCTCCTGCTGGTCGTGGTGCTGGCCCTCGTGCCGAGCCGGGGCGGGCCGGTGCCTCCCGTGTCCTTGCCGCGCCGCGGGCTGCTCGGACGGCCGCGGCCGGTGCTCGAGCGCGTGGCGGTCGTCGTCGCCGGGCTGGCGCTGGCCGGGTGGCCCGGGCTCGTGGCGGCGGTGGCCGTGGCCGCGGCGTCGGCCTTCGTG